>NZ_JBHTVQ010000005.1:45817-168937 GCF_042792855.1 Streptomyces sp. NPDC056600 | reverse complement strand
TCCGCACGCCACCGCGGTGGCCGCGGACCGGCGCCCGGCGGCGTCGGTCACCCCGGTTGGGCTCGGCCGCCGACGGCGCCTTGGTCTGCTCGGTCTCCTCGTCCGCTGCGACCGCTCCGGGCGCCTCGGCCGCCTCAGTCGCGAGTCGCCTCGGCCGTGAGTCGCCCGGCCGCCTCGGCCGCGAGTCGCCTCGGCCGTCTCAGTCGCGCGGAGGCTCGCGTCGCGCCGTGCTGGCCCGCACGATCAGCTCAGGGGCCAGGGTGTAGTGGGCGACCCCCTCCGCCGTCCCCTCGATGTACTCCAGCAGCAGACCGATGCTGCTCCGCCCCAGGGAGGCGAAGTCCTGGCGCACCGTGGTCAGCGGCGGGGGGAAGAACTCGGCCTCGGGGATGTCGTCGAACCCGGCGACCGCCACGTCCGCCGGGGTGCGCAGCCCCGCCTCGCGGAATGCCCGCAGCACCCCCAGCGCCATCTGGTCGTTGGCGACGAACACCGCCGTGAGGCCGCCCGCCCGCCCGGAGGAGGCCAGCACCCGGCCCGCGAGCTGCTGGCCCGCCTGGTAGCCGGACAGCGGGCTCCAGTCCCCCCGCAGCAGCGGCGGCGCCTCCACGCCGGCGTCCCGCAGCGCCGCCTCCCACCCGGCGGTGCGCGCCTCGCTCTCCAGCCAGTCCGCGGGTCCGGCCACGTGCCAGACGGTGGAGTGCCCGGTCGTCAGCAGGTGCTCGGTGATCATGCGGGCGCCCAGGTGCTGATCCAGCGAGACCCCGGGCAGGTCCAGGTCGTGGCCGCCCTCCACGGTGACCACAGGGCACGGGGCCTCCAGCGCCGCGAGCGCCCGCACGGCGTCGCGCCAGGGGGTGATGGCGACTATCCCCTCCACGCCCCATCCCGCCAGGTGCTGCACCGCCTCGGTGAGCGCCTCCTCGGTGGCCGCCCGCAGGGTGACGGCGGAGGTCAGGTACCCCCGCTCGCGCGCGGCCTCCTGCACCCCGGCGAGCGTGCTGGCGGGGCCGTGCAGCGTGGTGTTCACCGCGATGACGCCGAGCGTGTGCGTCCGCCGCGTCGCGAGGGCCCGGGCCGCCGAGTTGCGTCGGTAACCCAGTCGCTCGACGACCTCCGTCACCACGGCGCGGGTCCTGGCGCTCACGTTCGGGTGTCCGCTGAGCACGCGCGAGACCGTCTGGTGCGACACGCCGGCGACCCGGGCGACGTCCGCCATCGTGGGCGCCTTGGAGCCGTCCGGTTGCTGGATCAATCCTCTTCCCTCCTCGATGGGCGGCCCGCCCGGGTGCGCCGCCCCGCGCGCGCGGAGCACCCTTGCTGCGGGCCGGCCCGTGGCCCATCCTGTGCGCGCCCGATGCGAGCGCTCACATCATGATCGCAGCCAACCTCTTCTTCGAACACCGCAACTTCGTCCTCGCCCTTGAGTCGGCGCCATGTTAGCGCTCACAATTCTGGGGCCCACCCACAACGGCGGCCGCTTTCCGCGAGAACACTCACGGCGTCCGGGCCGCCGAAACCCGGAAGGACGGTGAGAGCGCAGTGAACGCAACGCCCCTCAGGAGCCTGCGTCGAGAGGTCCTGGCGGCCAACCTCCGCATCCCCGAGGCCGGCCTCGCGACCCTCACCTGGGGGAACGTGAGCGGCGTGGACAGGGAAGCGGGAGTCTTCGTCATCAAGCCGTCCGGGGTCTCCTACGCCGACCTCACCGAGGAGGACCTGGTCGTGGTGGCCCTCGACGACGGTCGGGTCGTCGAGGGCGCCCTCAGGCCCTCCACCGACACCGAGACCCACCGGTGCCTCTACCTGGCCTTCCCGTTCATCGGCGGCGTCACCCACACGCACTCCACCCACGCCGTCGCCTTCGCGCAGGCCCGGCGGTCCATCCCCGTCCTGGGCACCACCCACGCCGACACCTTCAACGGCCCGGTCCCGGTCACCGAGGACCTGACCCCCGAACAGTGCGCCAGCGACTACGAGTTCAACACGGGGCAGGTCATCGTCCAGATGCTCCGGTCCGACCCGCGGCGGGCCGAGGAGGTCCCCGGCGCGCTGGTGTCCCGCCACGGCCCCTTCACCTGGGGCCCGACGGCCACCGCTTCCCTGGAGAACGCCGTCGTCTGCGAGGCCGTCGCCGAGATGGCCCTGCACACCCTCGCCCTCGGCGCCCGCCTGGGCGACCCCTCCGAGCCGCCGCCGCACCTCCTGGAGCGCCACTACACCCGCAAGCACGGTCCCGGCGCCTACTACGGCAACGCCGACGCGGTTCCCGCCGTCTGAGGCGGGTGGCGGGGGCGGGCCGGGCGCCCGCCGCCCGGTTCGCGTTCGCGTGCACGTCCGCGCGGCCGGTCCTTGCCGCACGCCGCCGGTTCACGCGGTGACCTCGCCGGGGGCGGCAGGGGCGGGGCGGGGTGCTGCCGGCCGTCGTGGTGCCTCGCCAGGGCCGGCTGCCGGGTGGCGGCCGGGGGGTGCGACGCGTTGGCGCGTCACCGTACCTTTGGGCCGCCGCCCGGCCCGGGTGGCCGTCGCCGCGCCGCGGCGGTGACGTCCGGGCCCGGACCTTGGTCCTCAGCTGCCTCCGGCGTCTTCGCCGTGGCACCGCCGTTCCCGGTGCCCGCCGGGTTGCCGGGCCCCACCGGCGGGAGGTTCGGACCGGGCAGCGGGAGGCCCGGCCCCGGCAACGTGCGCCCCAGTCGTGCCAATGGGGACAGCGCCATCAGCACCGGTGACAGCAGCATGCCCGCGGCCGCGGCGAACAGCGCGGGACGCAGCCCCCACGACTGGGCGAGGAAGCCGCCGAACAGGGACCCCAGCGGAGCGGTCCCCATCCCGGCGAAGGTGATTGTCGCGGCCACCCGCCCCTGCATCCCGTCCGGCGTGAGCGCCTGCCTGACCGCCATCACCGTGACGTTGACCAGTTGCCCGCCCGCGCCGAACAGGAAGTTGACCGCCACGAGAGCGGCGACCACCAGTGGGGTCGGGCCGTGCAGCGCGGGCACGCAGAGCATCACGCCGTCGCCGACCAGCGCCCCGCAGACCAGCACCGTCCCATGACCGAACCGGCCCGGCAGACGGGCGGCGAGCAGCGAACCGACGAGCGCGCCGGGCCCTGTCGCCGCGAGCGCCAGCCCGACGGCCGCTCCGGACAGGTGCAGCTCACGGGGCAGGAGGACCAGGTACACCGTCATCGAAGCGGCCAGGAAGAGCTGGAAGGCGGCCGACGCGAGGCCCACGGTCCGCAGCGCGGGATCGCCCGCCACGAAACGCACCCCCTCCCGGATGCGGAGCCCCACCCGGCCAGGTCCTCCCGCACGCCCGGGAACCGCTTCACGTCGGCGGATCCGCCGGACCGAGACGAAGGACAGCACGAAGAACGCCGCTCCCGCCGCGACGCCGACCGCCGCCGAGAACGCGGAGACCAGCGCGCCGCCGAGAGCGGGCCCGCCGATCTGCGCGGCGGACCGGCTGCCCTCCAGGGCGCTGTTGCCCCGCAGCAACTGATCACGCGCCACCAGCCGCACCAGGGATGCCTGATACGCCACGTCGAAGAACACGGACAGCGCCCCGGCGGCGAACGCTGCCACCAGCAGGGCGGGCAGGCCGAGGAGGCCGAACGCGCAGGCCACGGCCGCCACGCCGAGCACCACCGCCCGGCCGGCGTCCGCCACCACCAGGACCGTGAGAGTCCGCCACCTGTCGACCCAGGCGCCGACCAACAGCGAGAGCAACAGCACCGGAGCCTGCCCCACCGCGCGCAGGACGCCCAGCCAGCCCGCGTCGACATCGAGCGTCAGGACGGCGAGGAGCGGCAGGACCACAAGGCCGGTGTGCTCGCCCAGTTGCGAGGCGCTCTGCCCGAACCAGAGCCGCCGGAAGTCCGCGTCCCGCCACAGCGCGGTCGTGCGAGACGCGGGTGGGGGAGGGGAGGCCACGAATATCTCCTCACGGGGTCGCCGGGCGTGCGAACGGTAGCCCCGCAGCGCGGCGCGGCGACAACGGATTTCCTCCCACCACGCGTGAACAGGTGCCACCGCCCCGCCGAGGGCCGCAACTCCCTCAACCTGAACTCGTCGGGGACAACGCCGGAGCGACAGCCCTGTACCGGAGCAGCGGCTACGAGGTGGCCACGATGTACCTGTCGAAGAACCTGCGGGCCTCGGGCCTGTCCGGCGGATCAGCGGAGCGACCCGTCGTTGCCCGTCAGGACCAGGGCCTTGACCCTGAGGTGACGGTCAATGTTGGCTTCATACAAGAGCGCCCCGATCACGAGGGGGGCCAAGTCTCCGGTGCCGGGCGGGGTCTTGCGGGTTCAGCCTGTTCCCATGATCAGAAACGGCGCGGGTTCGCATCAACAGGAGGGGTCTTCACCGGGGCTGCCTGATCCGCCTCGACGGCCCTGGCAGCCTCGCCTGCTTCTCGGAAGGTGACGACCGCCTCGCCGTTCTCCCGCGCCCATGCGGTGAGCATCCTGATGGGCTCCTCCAGGGTGCGCCCGAGATCGGTCAGGCTGTACTCCACGCGCGGCGGCGCCTCGGCGTACGCGTGCCGCTCGACGAGCCCGTTGGCTTGGAGCCGCCGCAAGGTCTGGGTCAGCACCTTGCGCGAAATGTCACCGCTCAGCTCGACCAACTCGCCGTGGCGCAACAGGCCGTCGGTGAGCGCGAAGAGCGTGACCATGGACCACTTGCTGGCGATGATCTCCATGGCCAGGAGAGCGGGACAGTCGGCGAGGAAGGCAACTCCGGGTCGCAGGCTCACGCCCCGAAGGTTACCTTGAGGTACCTGATGGCCGCCTATCGTCATCGAGGTGCGGACGCCCCTTGCTCGCATCTCTCATGATTGAGGTTTCAGCCATGTTCGTCTCTCTTGCTGTCGTCACCGTGTGCATGTCGGCGCTTCTCCTGATATCGGCCGGCGCCAAGTCTCTGCGGACGCGGCACATCACCGAGCAGATGTCCACCCTCGGAGTGCCGCAGAGCATGATGGCTCTCCTGATCGGCGCTCAGATCGCGGGCGCGGCCGGTGTGATCGCCGGACTCTGGTGGGGACCCGTCGGAATCGCCGCCGCGATCGGCCTGACGCTCTATTTCGCCGGGGCGGTCGTCTTCCATCTGCGTGTCGGCGACCGCAAGGGCGCGTCTCCGGCGGCCGTCCTCACCCTGGCCTCCGTCGCCCTGATCGTGCTGCGTGCTGCCACCGCTCTGACAGCGGAGAGCCGGTCCGACTCCGGCCTTGATCGTGCTGAGTGAGGTCGGTCTCCTCCGAGAGCAGCCACCGTTGATCGTCGTGAGTCGTGCCGGCAAACGAAGGATCAGCCGGTGGCCGCGGGCCACAGCGTAAACCTTGCCCAGTGACAATCTGCATTCGACGGCCTCATGGGCAAGGTGGCGGGCCGGTTCGCCCGGATGGAACCGTGCCGCCGGGCGAGGGCGCAGCCGCCCACAACCATGACGATCACGACCTCGAGCCGGAGTGCCAAGCCGTCGACTACCGTTGCTGACCAGCCGGCGCTCAAGGCCTCGGTCATGCTGAGGGGAACGAATGAGTAGCGATCAGCCTGCCGCGCGCCTCGGCACGACCTCACGCCTGACCGTCCGGGCTGAGGAACGGGACGTCTGGCTCTGCTTTGAGCCCTGGGCGACAGAGCACACCGTTCCGGCCGGCACGAGCGTGGTCGTCGAATTCGACGGCGTCCGTAGTGTCCTCGAGATGCAGCATCACCCTGAGGGCATCACTTTCTTCAGCAATGGCCTTCATCCCGACCTACGCGGCGAGGACGGCTCCGAAGTGCTGATACTCAGCGACGTGATGCCGCCCACGCCGGACGTCTCTGACCAGGCCTTTCGCAATATCATGTCCATGGTGCCGCCCGTTCGCCCGCCTGCCGGACCCGGACGTGTAACGACCCGGTGCGGCGCCCGAGGGATGCGACCACCCCGAGATGATCAGCGGTTGAATGGACTCTCGAAGATCGTGCGGTGGCTGCGAGGCATGGCATAGCCCTGTATCTGCAGCGCGGGTAGCGGTCTGTGGGGCAGGGCATGCGTGAGCATCCGGCGCAACTGCCGGCACCGCACACCTGCGATGCTGTCCGGCATGGATTCCGAGCCGCGCGGTGTTCTCGCTCGTCACTACGACGCGGGAGGCTGGTTGGCTCGCTTCGCGGATCGGATGCTTGTGGTCTGTCCGCGATGCGGAGGACGGGCTCTCGTGATCCCCCAGCCTGGCCTTCCTGATCCCGGATACTTCAGTGAGCTCCTTTTCCAGCCGCGTCGCCTGGTCTGCGGCGAGTGCGGTGCAGTCGCCGAATGGAAACCTGAGGCACAGGGGGCTGGGCTGGTCGGCGCGGTGCTGGGCGGAAGTGAGGATCCGTTCTTCCGGCGGCCGCTTTGGCTGCAGACCCGATGCGCCGGTCATGTCTTGTGGGCCTACAACGAGAAACACGTGGACGAGCTGTCCGCCTATGTCCCGGCGCGATTGCGGGAGCGTGGTGGAGCTCGGCCGACGATGTCGATGTTCGCTCGACTGCCTGCCTGGATGAAGGCGTCGGACAATCGCGCGGAGGCTCTGGCCGGCTTGGAGACGCTGCGTACGCTGGCCGAACGGAGGGCGCCCGCCGACCGCTCCGATGCCGCCCATGAGCGCGGTGACCGTCCCCGAGCGCACCGGAGTATGTACTTCCGCGGCGGGCCTTATGAGTCTTGAACGACCTGATCACAGTCATTCGTCGCGGGCCGGTGAGGGCGGTCGCCTCGTAGTCGGCCGCCAACATGTTGTATGGCGTGGCGACTCACGGTGCACTGGGGTTGGGTGAGGGAGTGCCGCCAGGTGCTGTTCCGCTGCCACCGCCCGAACAGGGCGTGGACACGGCTCCGGGGTCCGTACGCGACAGCAGGCACACCATCACGGACACCGGTCCGAACGCGGAACCGTATGCCGTCAGTCAACCGGCGCCGAGGCCAGGTGGGTGGCCGCACCATCCTGGTGTCCTGCTTTAGACCGTGTCCTATGTGGTGAGGCGGACGAGCCGCTTGTAGCAGCAGAGGGCGGCGGCGAGGCCGAGGAAGCCCAGGTAGTTGCGGGGGTCGCGTTCGTAGCGTGGGCTGAGGCGTCGGTAGCCGGACAGCCAGGACATAGTCCGCTCGACGACCCATCTGCGGCGCCCTAATCGTTCGCTGGACTCGATTCCTTTGCGGGCGATCCGCTTTCCACGCAGCCATCTGCGCAGATCAGCCCGGTCGTAGGCTTTGTCGGCGTGGAGGCGTTGGGGTTTGAAGTGGCGGCCGCGGTGGGGGTCGTGTCTCGTTTGGTGACCCTCCACCATCGGCTTCAGTCCTTCGCTGTCGTGGACGTTGCCGGCGGAGACGCCGACAAGGACGGGCAGGCCGTTCGCGTCAGACAGGACGTGCATCTTGGAACCCGGCTTGCCCCGGTCCACGGGGCTCGGACCTGTGTGTTCGCCCCCTTTTTAGCCCTGACGTGGGCAGTGTCAAGGACGACGCGGGAGACGTCCAAGAGCTCGGCGTCGTCCAGGAGATGCAGCACGGCTTGGTGCAGTCGGCCCCAGACGCCCGCTCTCGACCAGATCAGGAACCGGCGGTGGACGGTGGACTTCGATATCCCGAAACAGGGCGGCGACGACCGTCAGGCGCACCCGCTGACCAGCACGTAGACGATGGCCGCGAACACCGTCTCATCAGGCGCGTTCTGCGTTCCGCCGCCCTGCGGCCGCGTCCGATACTCCGGAATCAGCGGCTTGGCGATCTCCCACAAGCCGTCCGGCACGATCCAGCTCCACGTTCCCCACCCCATGCCGGGTCAACGTCCGCCTCACCACGTAGGACACGGTCTTAGGAGTCATCTCAATTGGTGGTCGAGTTGCCGTGAGAGTCCGGTCAGCGTATCCGCGGTGGCTTGACCGCGATGTGAGACTTGCAGCATGGACATGGGGCGTGAGTCGCGATGGGAAAAGGACGCTATGACGGTGGAGATCGTCTTCGCCCTGGTGACTGCGGCCGCACTGGCTGGGTTGATTTTTGTCATCTCCTGGGTTCTCACCCTGCCCCTTGACCTCTCTGGTTCGGCAGAGAGGCGCGTGTTGACCGGTGGCGCCCTGCTCGGAGCGTCGGCCGGAGCGTGGCGTCTTGTACGGGTGCTGCTTCGCTTCGACAATCAGCGCCGTTTGGGCCGCTGACCGCGGGCCTTTCCCAACGGCCGGTAGCCTCTCAACCTGGGAATTGTTGAGCGGCTGGTGCCGGATGAGCTGTGGGAGTTGTTCCAGCGCGTGGTCCCGGGGGCATCGTCGCGGCCCCAGGATGGTGGCCGGCGTCGCCACGGCGACCGTAAGGTCCTGGACGCGATCGTGTTCGTGGCGACCTCAGGCTGCACGTGGCAGCAGCTGCCCCCTCGGCCTCGTTGTGGACCAGGGCCCGGGTGTGGGCCAAGCTCCACCGTCTGGTCTTTGACGAACTGGGCGCCCGCGGTGACCTGGACTGGTCGCGGTGCGCAATCAAGTCGGTCAAGGGCCCTGAAAAGGGGGACCTTTCCTGTCGACCGGGTAAGTACGGCTCGAAGATCCAGCTCACCGAGCGGACCCGTCGGCCCCTTTCCCTCGGTATCTCCGGCGCCAAAGTCCACGACAGTCAGGCCCTGACTCCGCTCGTGAAGGGCATCCCTCCGAGCCGGTCCCGCTGAGGACCGCGCCGACGAGGGCCCGGCAAGCTCCACGCGGGCTAGGGATACGACTACCGCGCTTCTGCAGACTCGAGTCTGGGAGCAGTCGCGCGAGCGCTCAGGCGTTGACGGCTCCGTAATGCAGGACGCCACCTACGGGAAGCAAGTATCCAACGCCCCGTTCCTGCGGCATCTGCCCTGCCAATGTTCCGACGTCCGCGCAGCCAGAGACCTCGAACCCGACGACCCCCAAACTGAAGGCGGCTCTGGTGAACGTCTCGCTGCCGATGGCAGCCAGCCAGTCGTCCATCACGTCGGATCTGAAGAAGGGCCGGCCGTCCCAGTAGGCGAGGCCGGCATTGTCCAGCGCGCCGACCGGAACATAGAAGTCCAGCCAGTCGCTGCTGTCATCGCCGCCACGGATGGCGACACAACCACACACGACCAGCTGATTCGTCGGCAGACGAACCTAACCATGAAGGTGGCCGTACTCGGCCAGAGAGCCGACTGTGCACGGCACCGGGGCCTGCTCCTCAGGCTCGGGTCCCTCCGGCCGAAGCATCCCTCGACGCCAGCCACAGCCCACAGCGCTGTCAGGACGTCCTGGAATCGGGCATCATCGGTCGCCCCGATCTCGATCGCCAGCTCATATAAGCCGTCGGGCCAGTTGGTCGGGTTCCGGAAGGAAGCAGAAGACGTCATGACGTGATCATGCGTCCCTGCCCAATCCAACGCCATCGTATTCGGGCTGCGGTAGACCAATTGAGATGACTTTTTATGCATCTTCGGCGTCCAACCGCTCGGCGGAATCGAGCAGGTAGTTGGGCAGTTTCGCACTGGCCGCCAGCACCTCGATTCCGATGAGGCGGCCCTCCTCGTCGAAGTCGAGGTTGATCATGCCATCGATGCTCACAGGGTCGCAGGGGTACATACGCACGGAGTTCACTCGGGCGTGCGGCTCCGTGAAATACACGTACGCCGCGTTGACGGATTTGTCGTAGGTGACTTTGACTTCTGCCACGGTGCGCTCCCTTGGCGTGGTGTCGGCACGCTCCTTGCCCACGCCGCGCGCAGACCTTGTCGATCTTTGGCCGAGGCTGTGAGGGGCGCGGTCGAGGCGGCTTGACGATGTCGGGGATGTGGGTGGTGTCGCAATGGTGTTTGCGTAGGAGGAGTCAGTCTTTCTATTCCATAGCGGAGCCGGCCACCAGTCGAAAGTTGGGAACTGTCTCGGAACCTCTCAGGACCCTTCTCCCTGCGGGCGGCAGTGGTGCGCGATTTGGCCCAAGGCCGCTGAGGCAGGAATTGCACCAGAACACCGACATGCCAGAGTCGTCCCTCATGTCGTCGACGATGAAGATCATCTGGAGATCCCTCATGCCGCAACTGGGGCATGTGCGGCGTGGCGTGGCATCAGGGTGCGTGTACGCCTGCTCGTACTCGTGAACCCAACTCGACGTCTCGGACTTCGCGCTCACTGCAATCCCACTCCCGATTGTTTCCCACCAAGCTCGTACGCGATCTTGTTGCATGGTCCTAAGGGCTCTCACGTACCTGTTGGTTGTCGCCGGGCGAGGTCGTGCAGGTCCCGGATGTACCAGTCGAAGCGTGTGTCGTTCGTGCGGCGCGTCGGTTCGCAGAGGGTGAACCCCGCGCGCTGTGCGACTGCGGCGGATGCGGGATTCTCCGGTTCCACCTGGATCACCGCCTCCGCCCCGCCCTCCCTCGCCGCGTACCGGGATACCAGGAGGACCGCGCGAGTGGCCAGGCCACGCCCTCGCCATGACGGGTAGAGGCCGTAGGCGACATTCACCTGGCCGGGCGCCAGACCTGGTCCTGCGAACCGTAGATCGACCGTGCCCGCAAGCACCTCGTCTGCACCCGTCCGGATACCGAACGCGCGGAGTGGCCCGGCGGTGGCCCACTGGTCCCGGCAGTGACGGACATACGCTTCAACGCCCTCCCGCGTACCGGGACCACCGTTGAGCCAGCGAACGAGTAGTTCGTCCTCCCCGGCGAGGTGCGCCTCGACATCGTCCACCCGCAGGGGGGACAGGGTGATGGTCCCGTCGGACAGCCTCACTTCATGCATCCGCTGATTGTTGATGCCAGGGCCGTGCCACACCACCGGATTCCGTGCTACACCTGGCCGTGGCAGTCGTGGACAGTTGCCCGGCAGTGCGGGTGAGGCTCGGACCTGGCGTCCGAAGGAACTGGCGATGACCAGGACGTTCATGCCGCGGCGCTGGTGCTTGCCGGAGCAGCAGGTGAGGTCGGCCGCCATGCGATCGACAGAAGCAGGGTGCCGTCCAGGATGGCGAACACCTCGGCCGCCGCAGGCCGCAGGGCGCCGGCAAGGGGTGGCTCCGGCGCGGCCGGAGCCACCCCGCCACAGCGCTAGGCGTCGCCTTCGCCCGCACCGTCGAGCAGTCGGCACACCTGCGCCCGCTCCTCCACCCCCTCCTCCGCGTCCGCCTCGACGCGGAGGAGACGCGCCTGCGGCAGGCGGGTGACCGCCTCCTCCAGACGGCCGTCCGTGAAGAGGGCGCCCACGCCGTCCTCGACGGCCCAGCCGGCAGGCAGCCTGCCCGTGGCCACCGCGTCCAGATAGGAGGCGCGGCGCCCCGGCTCCCCGTCGTAGTGGGGGCACACCGAGCCTGGCAGGATGCCCAGCCCGTCCGGAAGGAAGGTGAGCGGACCGAAGGAGTCCGTATGGGACCCCTCCGCCCAGCAGTTGGCGCCCGCGCTGATGCCGCAGAGCAAGGTCCCCCGGTCATAGGCCTCACGCATCAGCCGGTCGACCCCGTGGACACGCCACACCGCCAGCAGGTTCGCGGTGTTGCCGCCCCCGACGTAGAGGACGTCCTGACCGAGCAGGAAACTCCGCAGCCCTTCGTCGTCCAGCTCCCTGCGGAACAGCGGCAGGGCGGAAGCCTCGCAGTCCCGCCGTGAGAAGGCGTCCAGGAAGCGGTCGACGTACGCGGGGGCGTCCCCGCTGGCCGTGGGGACGAAGCACACCTTGGGGCGCGGTCTTCCCGCCCGTTCCAGCACCCAGTCGTCCAGCAGCCCGTCCGCGTCCGTGGAGAAGCCTCCGCCCAGCAGCGCCACACGCCGCGCCGGAGCACCCGCCATCGCCATCGGATCGCCTCCTGAAGTCATCGTTCCTGCGTCGACGTCGTCACCCAGCGGATCTCACCGTCGTGCGACTCGTCGGTGGCCTCGAGTCCGGCGGCGGTGGCGACGGCGGCGGAGGCGGCGTGTTCCGGATGGATGTGTGCCACCACGGTTCGCACCCCCTGCCGTCCGAGCCAGTCGACGAGGGCGCGGGCCGCCTCAGCGGCGATGCCACGGCCCTGCCACGGAGTCCCGACCACCCAGGCGACCTCGGCGACGGTGTCGGAGCCGTCGAAGTGGACGGTGGCCTGCACCGTACCCGTCAGGCACGAGGCGGTGCGGAGCCGGATCACCCAGTTCAGCCAGCCGACGGCCGGGTCGGAGGAGCCGGCGGCCAGGCGCCGGTAGCGCGAGCGCAGTCCCCGCGGAGACTCCGGTTCCCCACCGATGAACGCGTGCAGCGCGGGATCGCCCAGCACGGCGGCCATCTCCTCGGCGTGCTCGACGCGAAGGGGCAGCAGTTCCAGCCGGTCCGTGCGGATGGTCCCCGCCGTGAAGGTCACCGCTCGCCTCCGTCCTGGGGCGTCCGCCGGCACGGCGCGGAGCCGCGGCCCGGCCCGCTCATCCGTACCGCTCCGTCAGAGCCTCCAGGTACCGCTCCAGCCGCTGCGTGAGAACGGCCGGCGTCAGGTCCTCGCGCCCGAGCTCCCGCCAGGGCACGGCGACCTTCTCCGCGTCCGGCGCGAACGCCAGGGCGTCGAGAACCCGCCAGTACAGGTGATCCGCGGGACTCTCCGCGAGCACTCCGCCGGCCGCGACGTAGCGGTCCGCCAGCGCCATGCCGGCCTCCACGCCGTGCAGCAGGGCCAGGGCGGTGGAGCAGTGCGCCACGTCGAGGTCGGCCGGACCCCAGGAGGTCTCGACCCAGTCCACGACTCCGCTGATCCGCAGCCGGTCACCCTCGCCCGAGTACAGCACGTTGCCGGGATGGAAGTCCCGGTGCAGGAAGCAGGGCCGGTGGTCGGGGGCGGGCCGGCGGATCACCTCGACGGCACGCCGCCACACGTCCGGCGACTCCGGGTTCTCGGGAAGCCGCACGGACTCCGGGTCGGTCCATGCCTGGTAGTCGCGCGGACGGGTCGCCTCGGTGACGCGCACGCCGTGGACGGCGGCCAACTGCCGGGCGAGGAGCTCGCTCCGGTGCGCGACGCCCGTCTTCTCGCCGTCGACCCTGAGGCTCCCCGGCAGCAGCGTCATCAGCAACGAGGGGTGGTCGCAGTGTTCGGCGGTCGCGTCGACCGCGACGAGGCGGGCCGCGGGGACACCGGTGCCGTCGAGCAGGCGCAGGACGTCGGCCTCCCGGGTGAGCAGCCCGAGAGCGTGCTTCACGAAGAACGGCTTGACGAAGGACCGGAGCACCAGGGAGTAGGAGCCGCCGTCCCCCTCGATCTCGAGCCGGCGCATCCGCGCAGTCCACCCGCCGCGCAGTCGTGTGACCGCGCGGATCCGGTGACCGCGGGGGAGATGGTGCTCCACCCAGGCCCGCGTACCTGCCCAGCCCGGGTCGGAGGGATCCACGCCGTCGGCCGTCGCCACCGCGCCGTTCACCCCGTGTCCGGCCGCTTCGCTGCTGCTTGTCATGGTCACACCTTAACGATCATGTGGCAGGCGGCGGGCGCGAAGACGGCTGAAGGCGGTGGGCGTCGGACGCCGCTGAAGGAAGTCCTTGATCCGCAGGGCGCATTCGCGCGCGCTCATGCGGGTGGTGTCGCACTCCAGGTCGTAGTCGCCGTGGCTGTGCACGAGGTCGTACTGGTGGGCGGCCAACCCGGAAGGGCGGTCCCCGCGCGCCCGTTCGCGGCGGAGCAGCTCGTCCAGCGAACAACGGACCCCGACGAAGAGCACGCTCTCCGGCCGCAGTACGGTCAGGCAGTCCGCCAGCCGCCACGGCTCGCTGAGCACATGGTCGACGACGACGTCGTTACCCACCTCCGCCATGGCGGCGATCGAGCGGTGGAACCCCATCCGGGTCCTCCGCAGCGCGGCGTCGAGCTCCGCTTGCCCCAACTCCCGCTTGGTCCGCATGGCGTTGAAGCTGTCGACCGCGAGGTGGAAGAACACCCCGTCGTCCAGGACGGTCAGGAGCTCGCGGGCGATGCTCGACTTGCCCGAACTGGACGTGCCGTTGAGGAAGATGATGCGCCCGGGTCCCATGCGGACATGATCACACGGGGTCGCGCCGAGGCGTGCGGCCGCCGGCGTCCGGCAGCGCCGCAGGCGGCAGTGCGGCGTCCGGCAGCGCCGCGGGCGGCGGCGGCACCGGGGGCGGGAGCCGGAACCAGTAGCGCCTCACCGGACCGTCCTCGGTCTCCCGGATCCCCTCGAAGACACCGCCGATGCGCTCGATCGTCCTCGCCGAGGCCAGGTTGTCCCGTTCGCAGACCAGCAGGACGCGTTCCATGCCCAGCTTCCACGCCTCGCCGAGCATTCGGCCCAGCGCCCAGCCGGCCAGTCCGCGGCGGCGTGAGGACGGCCGGATGCCGTACCCGATGTGACCGAACTGCAGGATGTGGTCGTCGTGACCCTGACGCAGCGCGATGCCGCCGAGCACCTGTCCGCCCTCGACGATCCACCGGTACACGCAGACCGTCCGCGCCGCCTCATCGGGCCCGACGGCAGGGAAGGACTCCGCGGCCATCCGCGCCAGCCAGGCCGCGAAGCCGGCCGGTGACTCCACCTCGTCGGTCGGCTCCAGACCGAATCCGTCCTCGTGGGGACCCGGACCCCACTCGCGATGCGCCTGGAGCCATGCGGCGTGCAAGTCCGCGGTGGGCGCGATGAGTTCAGGCATGACGCGACGATACCCACGCACACCGCTGTGCGTCGCCGACCGCGGCCGGTCCCGTGCGGTGGCAGGCCGCTCCCGGCCACCATCGGTCGGCCGCGTCGCGCGGAGGCGCGGTACCGGCGTCCAGACTCGGCCGGGTCGCAGCCCCGTCGTCGCGCCACCGCAGAGTCCGCGCGCGAGAGAGTCCGCGCGCGAGAGAGTCCGCGCGCGAGAGAGCCCGTGCGAGAGAGCCCGCGCGGGGGATGACATGAGCACGCCCTTGTGGTGGGTAGGTATCGGCGGGAACGCTGCTCGCCCCCGCCCCCACCGGAAAGAGACGGCATGAGACTTCACCGCACGTCCGGAGCGGCCGCCCTCGCGCTGGCCCTGCTCCTGGCCCTGACCCTGTCGCTGACGTCGGCCGGGCCCGCCGAGGCAGGCCAGACGAGCCTCCGCGCCGCAGATCCGAGTGTCCTGCGGGTCGGCGGCACCTACATCTCCGTGCAGTCGACCGGCGCCGGCATCGCCGTCCGCCAGGCGTCCTCCACCGGCGCGCTGGCCTCGGCGACGCCCCGCCAGGTCTGGTCGGACAGCCGGAACCTCGGCGAGGTGTGGGCGCCCGAGATCGTGCGCGACGGCGGCCGCTACTACATCTACTTCACCGCGGGACGCGGATCCGCCCACCGGATGTACGTGATCAGCTCGGCCTCCCCGGACAGCGGCTGGAGCGGCGAGACGAAGCTCGCGCTGCCCGACGACAAGTGGGCCATCGACGGCACCCTGTTCACCTTCAACGGGCAGCGCTGGTTCGTCTGGTCGGGCTGGGCGGGCGACACCAACGTCGAGCAGAACCTCTACATCGCCCGGATGAGCAGCCCCACCACATCGACCGGCGGCCGGTACGTCATCTCCCAGCCCCGCGAGAGCTGGGAGCGCGTGGTCGGCAACCCGTACATCAACGAGAGCCCCGAGGCGATCAAGGACCCCAACGGGCAGCTGCACATCGTCTACTCGGCCAACGGCAGCTGGAGCGACCAGTACTGCCTGGCCGACCTCCGGCTACGGGCCGGAGGCGACCCGACCTACGTCTGGGACTGGTACAAGTCCAACGGCTGCCTGTTCGGGTCCAACCGGGCGACCATGATGGCCGGCTGGGACCCGACGCTGCACGTCAACGGCCCGGGCCATCACACCTTCGTGCTGCTCGACGGGGACATCGCCACCAGCCCGCCGGCCGGGCCGACGTTCCCCCTGATGTTCCACGCCGTGCCCAAGGGCACCCCGTACGCCTGGGAGAACCGGTACTGGTACACCGGAAGCTTCTGCTGGTGGGGCAACACCGCCTACAGCAGGGCCAACGTCCCCGGCCCCAACACCGACACCGGGTGGAGCCTGAAGTTCTTCGAGTGACCCGTCGGTGAGGGGAGGACCCGACGGAGCGGGCCCTCCCCTCACGGCGTCGTCGGAACCGTGTCACTCCCCGCCGTCGGGGACGTACAGGCAGAACGGATGGCCCGCGGGGTCGATCAGCACCCGTACGTCTTCCTGCGGCTGGAAGTCCGCCTCCTTCGCGCCCAGGGCGAGCGCGCGGTCGACGGCCGAGGGGAGGTCGTCCACCTCGATGTCCAGGTGCATCATCATCTGCTGGTCGGACGGGCCGGCGGGCCACACGGGCCGGGTGAACCGCGACTCCGTCTGGAACGACAACGCGGCGCCTCCGCCGGGCGCCGCGAGCTCGATCCAGTCGCTCTCCTCCCTCCGAACGGACCACCCGAGCAACTCGCGGTAGAAACGCGCGAGTTCGCCTACGTCGGGAGCGTCGAGCGTGGTGGCGGACAGAGTGAACCGTGGTTGCTTCGTCATGCGGTACGTCTTGCCCGCTTGCCTTGACCGAAAGACCGGGGGGAGCGGGTTCCGGGTCGAACTCGGCCGGTTCCATCCACTCGGACGATCCGGCGAACCCACTTCGCAGCCCCGTCCGGCCGCTGCCGATGCGCCGGGCGGCGGCCAGGCCCATCCCGCCCGCACCGGTGACCACGACGACGTCGGGTTCGGTCACTGTTCCTCCTTGAGGAGATGCCTGCCGGCATCGCTGCCGAGATGCCCGCCGAGATGCCCGCCGTGCGGTCCGCCGAGAAGGGCCTGCCGCCACGGGCGGACCGCCTTGGGCGGCATGCCGACCGCCAGGGCCCCGACCAGGCGGCCCTCCGCGCGGTAGGCGGCGAGGAAGCGCCGCTGCCCGAGGTCTCCCTCGGCGATCTCGACGGTGTCGTGACCCCGCAGGTGGCCGTACGCGTGGATCTTCATGTCGTACTGGTCGGACCAGAAGTAGGGGAGTGGGGCGAACACCGTCCGGGCCTGCGGCCGGAGCAGGTTGCGCGCCGCCGCCATGCCCTGCTCGGCGGCGTTGGTGCGATGCTCGATCCGCATCGACGTCCCGAAGAGAGGGTTGTGCCAGCGGGCGACGTCACCGGCGCCGTAGACGCCGGGCGCGGCCTCGCTGAACCGGTCGCAGACGAGCCCGTCGGCGACCTCGAGGCCGCTGCCCTCCAGCCATTCGGTGTTGGGCCACGAGCCGATCGCCACCAGGACCTCGTCACCCTCGACCGAGGAGCCGTCGGCGAGCAGCACCCCGCCGTCGACGACCTCGGTGACGGCTACACCGGTGCGCAGGTCGACGCCGTGCTCGCGGTGCGCCGCGGCCAGGACCTCTCCCACCTCTGCTCCCACCGCGTGGGCCAGCGGTACCGGGGCGGGCTCGAGCAGCACCACCTCGCAGCCCAGTCCACGGGCGACCCCGGCGGCCTCGGCGCCCAGGAACCCGGCGCCCACCACCACGAGCCGTCTGCCCGCGTACAGCCGCTCACGGAGCTCCAAAGCGTCCCGCAGGGTCCGCAGTACCCGGCCGCCGCCGGGCAGCCCTCGGGGCCGGACGCCGGTGGCCACGATCAGACCGTCGTAGCCGACCTCACCGCCGTCACCCAGACGCACCACCCGCGCGATGGTGTCCAGGCCCGTGGCGACGGCGCCGAGCCGCAGGTCCAGGTCGAGCGCCCGCAGCGCCTCCTCGGTCCGCCGCGACAGCCGATCCGCGACCCAGGCGCCGGAGAGGACCTGCTTGGACAGCGGCGGACGGTCGTAGGGGGCGTGCGGCTCCTCACCGATCAGGGTGAGGGAGCCCGCGAAGCCCTCACGGCGCAGTGTCTCGGCCGCGGTGAGACCCGCGGCCGAGGCGCCGACGACGACGATCCGTCTCACCGCTCCACCAGACGCAGGGCGGCCGCCGGGCACACCGCCGCCGCCTCACGGACCTCGTCGTGGTGCTCCGGACCGGGCTCGGGGTCCAGGACGACCGCGACGCCGTCCTCGTCACGCTGGTCGAACACGGCGGGCGCGACCATGGCGCACTGGCCGGCCGCGACGCACCGGGGCTCGTCGAACTCGATGTACAGGGTCATGACGTCTGCTTCCTTCACCAGGTGACCGGCAGGGACTGGAGGCCGTAGGCGACGCCCTCCATGGCGAACGGCACCTCCTCGAAGGGCACCGCGAGCGCCAGGGTGGGGATCCGCCGGTAGAGCGTCCCGTAGACGACCTGCAGCTCGACCCGGGCGAGCGACTGGCCCAGGCACTGGTGGGCGCCGTAGCCGAACGCGTGGTGATGCCGGGCCGGCCTGCGCAGGTCGAGCCGTTCCGGCTCGGGGAACGCCTCGGGATCCCAGTTCGCCCCGGCCAGCTCGAAGATGACACCGTCCCCGGCCCTGACGACCGTGTCGCGCACGGCGATGTCCTCGTCCGCGATGCGCCGGATCCCCGAGTGCACGATCGTCAGGTAGCGCAGCAGCTCCTCGACCGCGCCCGCGACGAACCGGGGATCGTCGCCGTGCTCGCGGAGAAGCTCCAGCTGGTCGGGATTCCGCAGCAGGGCGAGGGTGCCCAGAGAGATCATGCTCGCGCTGGTCTCGTGGCCGGCGATGAGGATCGCGGTGGACATCGTCACGGCCTCCTCGGGGGACATCTCCCCGGCCTTGACGCGCCCCGCCATCTCGGACATCACGTCGTCGCCGGGCGAGGCCATCTTCCTGGCGAACAGGTCCCCGAGGTAGCCGCCCAGCTCGAGGCCCGCCTCCCGGGCCTGCTCGGGCGTGGAGTCGTGACTGATCAGCACGTGGCTGGTGGTCTGGAAGAACTCGTGGTCCTCGTAGGGCGCGCCGAGGATCTCGGTGATGACGAGGGTGGGCACCGGCAGTCCGATCGCCTGGACCAGGTCGGCCGGCCTCGGCCCCGCGAGCATGTCGTCGATCAACCGGTCGAGGACCTCCTGGATGCGGGGCCGCAGCGCTTCGACCCGCTTGACCATGAAGGGGGCGTTGACGGTGCGGCGCAGCCTGGTGTGCTCGGGCGGGTCGGTGTTGGTGATCAGCGCCGGGTGGTGCGGGGCGCTCGCCGCGCGGCTGCGCGTCATGTGCGGATAGCCGGGACGCTTCTCGTCGATGCTCAGCCGGGGATCGTTGAGCAGGGCGCGCTGGTCGGCGTGCCGGGTGATGAACCACGGCGTGCTGCCGTCCCAGATCCGCACCTTGCCCACCGGATCCTCGCGGGTCATCTCACGTACCGTCGCGGCCGGGGCGAACGGGCACCGCGCCTCCCGCTCCATGGGGTAGTCGGGGACGGGACCGACAGGTTGCGGCGTCTCGGACATGGGCCTCCTCGGTGCGTCGTCACGGGCGCCACGGCGGGCGCCGGATGACGGGAAACATCGGAAGGCGCATGCAAACAGAGCCGCCTGACCCTCGACGGACGGCAACCTGACAGAAGGCTGACGTGACGCGGGTCACATGCCGCTTCCGGTCTCCCCCAGCCAATAGCCGAAGCCGCGCCGGGTGTGGATGAGGGCGGGTTCGGTGCGGTCGACCGTCACCCGCAGCCGGGACATCAGCCGCTCGACGGTGTTGGCCGGGCGCGACTCGCCCCAGACCTGCCACGCCAGCTGCTCCTTGGACAGCACCCGCCCGGCGTTGAGCAGCAGGTGGCGCAGCAGCCGGTACTGCGCCGCCGTCACCTCCAGGCGCCGGTCGCCGCGCCACACCTGGTAGACGACCTCGTCGAGGACCAGATCCGCGTACCGCAGCACCGGTCCGCGCGCGCGGCCGGCGGCCCGGAGCAGGACCTGGACGCGTGCCAGCAACTCGGCGGCCCGGCACGGCTTGGTCACGTAGTCGGCCACCCCCGTGCCGATCTCGGGCACCAGCCGGTCCAGCGACTCGCAGGAGGCGACGCAGAGGATGGGCGGACGCTCGGTCAGCGTGGGACGGTGGCGGGACAGGTCCCGCAGGTCGGGGATGTCCACGTCCATGACGATCAGGTCGAAGCGCCGCCGCCCCAGCAGACGCACCGCCTCGGCGCCCGTCGCCACCGCTTCGACCGCGTGCCCCGAAGCGCCCAGGCGGGCGGTCAGGGAACGCCGGAGGCCGGCGTCCGGCGCCGCCACGAGCAGACGACGGCCCAGGGTGATCTGCTCGTCGTGGTGGTCCACCCCAGGTCACCCTCTCGGTCCGGTCGCCGGGCGTTGACGAGTGAAGGCCATCAACTCCCCCCAGAAAACACCTGGTTGCCCGCGCGGGGCGGCAGGGCGGGGAGAGCTGTCCGAAAGTCGCCGTGCCGCGGCGCTCGGGCGCCGGCCCGCCCGGCCTCACCAGGCGGGGACGATCGCCCCCGCACGGTAGGAACGCACCACGACGCCGTCCCCGGCCGCCTCGCGGCGCACCAGGTGGGCGCGGCCGACCCCGTCGACCCGCGCCACGGGAGCCGCCGCGCCCGGCTCCGCGGTGATCCGCAGCGCCGTGTTCTCGTCCAGGGCGATCCCGGACGCGGTCAGACCCCGCCCGACCGCGGACACCAGCCGCGCCAACGTGCCCCACTGCGCGGCGTGCACGTCGACGGAGAAGGGCACGAGACCGAGCCCGGGCCGGACCTCGACCTCCTCCAGGTCCTCCGCGGTGTCCTCGGGACACACCGGCACCCCGTCGCCCAGCCAGCCGCCGACCACCGCGTCGCGGGCGGCGACGGCCGCACCGGCGGAGAACCCCGCGAAGGGCACGCCGCGCTCGCGCAGCACATCCGCCAGCGCCTTGCGGCAGTCGGCCAGCGCCGCCTGGTAAGCGGGGGTCAGCCCGCCGCCCACGAACAGCGCGTCGACGCCGTCCAGCAGCGCCGCGTCGAAACGCTCCCCGATCGGTACCAGCAGCGGCACGGGCACGCACGCCCCGCTCGCGTTCAGCACACCGGCGAACCGCTCGAACTGGGTCGGCCCGTCACCGTCCCCCTCGTCCACCAGGAGAACGCCGACCCGGGCCCCCTCCCCGGCGTCCCGCAGGAACGGCCCGTACAGCGCCGGCACGAACGCCTCGTCCCGGCCACCGCCGATCAGATGGATCCGCGTCCCGGTCCGCCCGTCACTCATCCGCACTCTCCGCTTCTCTCCAGCCCCCGAACCCGCCTGATCAGCGGGAAGGCGCACAGCGTAAGGGCGACGGGAGGCGCCGGTCGACGCATTTCCGGGGCCGGTCGAGCGTCGAGAGCGCCGAAAGGGGCCGGGGAGGGGCGAGCGTCCTCAGGTCAGCCGACCGTGCAGGCCGTGCCGTTGAGGGTGTAGGAGCCCGGCTTGGTGAAGGACCCGGAGTAGGTCCCCTGGAAGCCGAACGACTGGCTGGCGCCCGCCGCGATCTGCGCGTTGGACGAGGTGTTGGTCGCCGTCACCGCGCCGGAGTTCGGCGAGACGGTGGCGTTCCACGCGTTGGTGACCGTCTGCCCGGAGGGCAGGGTGAATCCCACCTTCCAGCCGTTGATCGCCGTGGAACCGGTGTTGGTCACGGTGATGTTGGAGGTGTAACCACCGGGCCAGGAGGTGGCCGTGTTGGTGACCTTGCAGGAACCGCTCGGGTTGGTCGGCGGCGGCGTGGTCGGGTCGGTGGGCGGCGGGGTCGAGGTGCCGGAGTTGACCGTCGACGAGAAGGAGTTCACCGCGAGGCCGGCGCCGTTGATCCAGGGCTCGAAGCCGGCCTGGATGCTGGTGATGTACCAGGACTGCTGAGCCATGCCCTTGGAGATCGTCTGCCGCACGAAGTCCAGGACGTCGAAGCTCATGCTGCTCACCGCGGACGGCGCGACGAACGAGATCACGTCGTTGCCGCCGTTGTTGCCGGTCCAGACGTCCCAGGTGCGGCCGGCGACCGTGGCCGTGCCGGTCTTCGAACCGATCGGCTGGATGGAGCCGACCTTGTTGAGCCAGATCATGATCTCGGTCGCGCTGACGCCGTCCTTCTTGGGCGACGGGTCGAGCCAGATGTCGAACGACGCGTTGTAGGTCGCGTTGCTGACGTAGGTGTACGAGATGCTGCTCGGCGCGCTGGAGATGGTGCTGATCTGCTTCGGCAGGTTCGTGCCCGGCGAACAGTTCGTGTAGTGACAGCCGTTGAAGATCGACGGGTACGACTTGGGGGCGCCGTTCGTGGGGACGGAGCCGTTCGCCGTCGTCAGCTGGAAGCCGGAGCTGGTGACGTTGATGCACTGCTGCTCGCTGGTTCCCCAGCGGTTGTTCTGGACGACGTACTTGCCCTGGATGGTCGTGGAGCCGTACTGGTCGCATATCAGGGTGTCGGCCTGCGCCGTCGTTGACGCAAGACCGACCGAGGTCAGCGAAGCGATTGTCAGGATCAACGCGGCCAGTGCGGGGTGCAGCGCGCGAAGCCTGGACAACAGGGCGGACATGCGGGTCCCTTCATCGAAACGAGCTGGTGGGGGGTGGTGCTCGGGGCGAATCGAAGACGGTCGCGCATCACTCCTTGCAGGGGGGTGCGGATGGCCCGTGGGGGACCGTGTGGGGGTCGTGCACCAGTGGGAGCGCTCCCATGGTGTGGGTGGTGATGGGAGTGGTCAAGGTGTTGGAGGGTTCGAAAATATTCGAAGACACTTTGCGGAAGCCGGCGGGAAAAAGGCCCGTCATCCATCTGTACGTGTACAGGAGTTGACGCTAACGTCCGTAGCACCAGTGGGAGCGATTCCGTTTTCAGTCGACACGTCCGCCTGTACGTGTCCGGCCCGCCAGGAGTCGCTCAAATGCGAAAGTCCCGTGTTCCCGCCCCCCGGCGTGACGCGGCGTGCTCCCGGATGCCGGGCGGAGTCGAACCGCACGGACAAGGAGACCCGCACACGATGCGCCGTACCCGAACAGCCTTACTCTCAGCTTTCGCGATGGTCGCGGGGGCAACGGGAGTGGCGGCCGCCATGCAGCCCTCGACCGCGGCTGCAGCCGCCGCGGCCTGCACCGTGAAGTACCAGGTGCAGAGCTCGTGGAGCGGCGGATTCACCGCCAACGTGACCCTCACCAACAACTCGGCCGCGAAGTCCTCCTGGAAGGTCGGCTGGTCCTTCGCCGGCAACCAGAAGGTCACCAACGGGTGGAACGCCAAGATCACCCAGAGCGGCGCCGCCGTGACCGCCGCCAACGAGTCGTACAACGGCCAGCTGGGCAGCGGGGCCTCGGTCAGCTTCGGCTTCAACGGCACCTTCAGCGGCACCAACGCGGCGCCCACGGCGTTCACGCTCGACGGCGCGGCCTGTGACACCGGGGACGGCCAGCCGCCCACGAGTCAGCCGCCGACCAGCCAGCCCCCCACCTCGCAGCCTCCGACGAGCCAGCCGCCCACCTCCCAGCCTCCGGGCCAGAAGGTGGACAACCCGTACGCCGGCGCCAAGGGGTACGTGAACCCGGACTGGTCCGCCAAGGCGGCCGCCGAGCCGGGTGGTTCCAAGGTCTCCAACCAGCCCACCGGCGTCTGGGTGGACCGGATCGCCGCCATCAACGGCGCGAACGGAGCGATGGGCGTCCGCGCCCACCTGGACAAGGCTCTGGAGCAGAAGGGCTCCGGCGAACTGGCGATCCAGTTCGTGATCTACAACCTGCCCGGCCGTGACTGCTCCGCACTGGCCTCCAACGGCGAACTCGGCCCGACGGAGATCGACAAGTACAAGACGCAGTACATCGACCCGATCGCCGCGATCTTCAAGGACCCGAAGTACGCGAGCCTGCGGATCGTCACGACGATCGAGGTGGACTCGCTGCCCAACCTGATCACCAACGTGTCCGGCCGTGACACCTCGGTGGCCATGTGCGACACCATGAAGAGCAACGGGAACTACGTCAAGGGCGTCGCCTACGCGCTCAAGACGCTCGGCGCCATCCCCAACGTCTACAACTACGTGGACGCCGGACATCACGGGTGGCTGGGCTGGGACACCAACCTGGGCCCGACGGTCGACCTGTTCAAGACCACGGCCACCACTGACGGCGCCCAGCTGTCGAACGTGCACGGCTTCATCGTGAACACGGCCAACTACAGCGCCCTGAAGGAGCCGTACTTCAAGGTCACCGACTCGGTGAACGGCACGTCCGTGCGCCAGTCCAAGTGGGTGGACTGGAACCAGTCCGTCGACGAGGTCACCTACGCGCAGATGCTGCGGGACAAGGCGATCTCGGCCGGCTTCCCGAGCAACATCGGCGTTCTGATCGACACCTCCCGTAACGGCTGGGGCGGCTCCGCCCGTCCGACCGCCGCGGGCCCGACGACCAGTGTCGACGCCTACGTGAACGGTGGTCGCGTCGATCGGCGCATCCACCTCGGCAACTGGTGCAACCAGTCCGGTGCCGGTCTCGGCGAGCGTCCGAAGGCCAACCCCGAGCCGGGCATCGACGCCTACGTCTGGATGAAGCCCCCGGGTGAGTCCGACGGCGCCAGCCAGCTCATCGACAACGACGAGGGCAAGGGCTTCGACCGGATGTGCGACCCGACCTACACGGGCAACGCGCGCAACGGCAACAGCATGTCCGGGGCGCTGCCCAACGCGCCGCTGTCCGGCAAGTGGTTCTCGGCCCAGTTCCAGGAGCTGGTCAAGAACGCCTACCCGCCGCTGTCCTGACACCGGCACCGCACAGAAGGCTGCCCGCCCCGCCGTCGACACGGCGGGGCGGGCAGCCCGCGTTCACGCCGAGGCCCGCTCCGGCCCGAAGACGTCGGCCACCACACAGCTGACGTTGTCCGGTCCGCCCACCGCGTTGGCCAGGGCGACGAGATCACGCACCGCCTGCTCCGGGCCTTCGGCCTGGGTGAGCACCCGGCGTATCTCCGCGGTCGCGACGACCGCGGACAGGCCGTCCGAGCACAACAGGTACCGGTCGCCCGGCCGTGCGTCGTGCAGGCGCATGTCGGGGGAGTGGTCCGCCCCCGGACCCAGCGCCTTCACCAGCAGGGACCGCTCCGGGTGCGAGGACGCCTCCTCGGGGCTCAGGCGCCCCTCGTCGACCATGGACTGCACCATGGTGTGGTCGTGGGTGATCTGGAACAGACCGCCGTCGCGCAGCAGGTAGACGCGCGAGTCGCCGATGTGGACCAACGCGAGCTGCGAACCGGTCCACAGCATGGCGGTCAGCGTCGTCCCCGCGACGACACCCTCGCCCGCGGTGGACGCCCCGTTCCCGACGGCCGCCCGGACCGCCCTCTCGGCCTGCTCGACCGCGTCCTCCAGGACACCGAGGAGCCCGGCCGCCGGTACGCCGTCGGTCTCCAGCCGCTTCAGCGCCCCGAGGGCAGCGGTGCTGGCGGGCGCTCCGCCGGCGCCGTAGCCGTCGGCCACGGCCAGCAGCCGGGGACCTGCGTGGACGGCGTCCTGGTTGCTCTCGCGGACCAGGCCCCGGTCGGACAGGGCGGCGTAACGGATGCCCAGAGGCTCGGCGACCGTCGAGGTGTTCGTGGACATGGCAGGGTCCTTCCGCTGCAGATGGTCGACGAGGAAGGTCGCCAGATCCCTACGCGTGGCCGTCTCGGTCTCGACCCGGGCCCAGAAGGCGCGGACCTCCCGGGCGGCCGGCCCGGCCTCCAGCGCGCACACGTGCCGGATGCGGGCCAGCGGCATGCCCAGCCGTCGCAGCCAGGCCACCAGCCGGGCCCGTTCCAGCTGCTCGGGCGCGTACCACCGGTAGCCGTTCACCGGGTCGACGTGCGCGGGCGCCAGCAGACCGAGCTCGTCGTAGAGCCGCAGCGCCTTCGGTGACAGCCGCGACGCCTTCGCGAACGCCCCGATCGTCAGCAGCTCCGACTCCACCCGTGCCTCCATGACAGCCCCCTCCTCGTACCGGACGCCTCGCGCCCGGCCCTCCCGATGCTGTGGCTTTCCCCAGGGTGAAGGTCAACCTCCGCCTCCGGACGACCGTCGCCGGTGCCGTCAGACCTCGTCCGGCGCCCGGGCGGGCCCGAGCTCCGCCGCCACGGCGGTGAGGGTCGCCCCCAGCGGGAGCGCGACGCGGGTGAGGGCCAGACGGTCGCCGCGGGTCGGGTCCCGGTTGACGATCAGCACCGGCTTGCCCTCCTGCGCGGCCAGCCGCACGAACCGGAGGCCGGACATCACCGTCAACGACGACCCGAGGACCAGCAACGACGTCGCTTCTCGCACCAGGCGGCGGCAGTGCTCCACCCGCTCCGGCGGCACGTTCTCCCCGAAGAAGACCACGTCCGGTTTGAGGACGCCGCCGCAGACCGTGCACGGCACCACATGGAAGTCGCCGACCTGTTCGTCGTTCAGATCCGCGTCGCCGTCCGGATTCAGCCCACTGGCCACCGGCGCGAACCCCGCGTTGACGGCCTCCAGCCGCTCGGCCAGCTCACGACGCGCACTCCGCGTGCCGCAGGAGAGACAGACCACCCGGGCCAGACTCCCGTGCAGCTCCACCACCGCCTCGCTGCCGGCGGCCTGGTGCAGACCGTCGACGTTCTGGGTGATCACCCCGGTGAGCCGCCCCTCCTCCTCGAACGCCGCCACGGCCCGGTGCCCGTCGTTGGGGTGGGCACGGCCGAAGGTGCGCCAGCCGAGATGGCTGCGCGCCCAGTAGCGCCGCCGGGCCTGCGGGTCGGAGACGAAGTCCTGGTAGGTCATCGGAGTGTGGCGGCTCAGGCTGCCGCCTTCGCCCCGGTAGTCGGGGATGCCGGACTCCGTGGAGATGCCCGCCCCGCTGAGGACCAGCACACCGCCGGCGCGCAGCGCGTCGACGACCGGTCCCGGATCCGCGGTGCCCGGGGGCAGGTCGTCGGGCGGGGTCCAGCTCAAGGTGGGACGCGTGCGCATGCGGCCAGGGTACGGAAGGCGCGCCGACGCCCGCCCGCGCCCCGCCCGGGAAGGCGCAACGGCCGCGGTGATCACCGTCCGTACCGGCCTGGCTTCAACGGGAATTCCGGGGGCACCCTCAATGCCATGACACCCGGGGAGCGGCCGTCTCGCGACGGCTCGGGAGGTATCGGTCATGCGGATCGGCGTCGGGGTATTACTGGTCCTCATGGGGCTGTTCTCCGCCCTGGGCGGCGCGGGGAAATGGGCGGAAATCTTCGGCAGCGACGCCGGTGAGCGTGCCCGGAGTTCCCCTGAGGTCGCCTACCGCGTCGTCGGCTGGCTGCTGGTCGCCGGAGGAATTCTCTGTGCGGCCGGAGTCGGGGAATGACGTGCCGGAATTCCCGGCGGAGCGAAGGAGGAAGCGTTGACGGTGGCCCTGCCCTTACTGCTGGCGGTCGAGGACAGGCGTCCCGACGGCCCCTCGTGGAGTCCTTATCTCGCACTGGGGATATGGCTCTGCATCGCGATCGTTCTCGGTACCCGGTTCTACCGCAGCCGCCGACAGCACAAATAGCGCGGCACCTCGGACAACCTCATGCGGCATTTCCGGACGCGACCTGTCCGGCCAGGGTCCGCAGGAAGCGCGAGCGGGCGTCGTCCCGCCCCGCGCACAGTGCGGGGACGGCCTCGAAGACGGCGAGCGCCCGGCACCAGGCCAGGACCCGGTCCGGCGACTGACCGGGAACGAGGGAGGCCAGCCGCTCGGTCCTCCGCTCCAGCGCCGGGAGATCGCTCACGCCGTCCAGCACCCGGTCGACGGCGTCGAAGTCCGGGTCGCCCCAGGTGGGCCGGGGATCGATCGCCACCGGCCGGCCGCCGGGCCCGGCCAGGACGTTCCCGGCATGGAGATCGCCGTGCACCAGTCCCACGGGGCCGGTGTCGCACAGCGCGAGAGCGGCCGCGCGGGCGCGCTCCAGCACCGCCGGGTCCAGCGCGGGACGGGGATCCGCCGCGGTGAGGCGACGTCCGGCCAGGGTGTGGAGCAACCCGATCCGGTCCGCGAGCGGGCGCAGCCCTGACCGCCGCGGACGACCGGGGACGCCCTCCCGCAGCGCCCGGAGCAGCGCCGCCACCTCCGGCAGTCGCGGGCCGCCCGCCGTCGCCGGCGCCGGGGAGACGCGCGCCGCCGGAAGGCCGCCTCCCCTCGCCGACGTGGGGGAAACGTCCGCGAGCAGGAGGGCGCCGACATCGAGGTCCTGCTCCAGCAGGTCCACCACCGAGGGAGTGCCCGACCAGAGGGACAGGGCCTCCGCCTCCTCCGCGGCGATGGCGAGTTCCGGCGTGACCTTCAGCCACACCGTCGTGCCGGCGTCCCGCCGCAGACAGCGGACGACCCGCGACGTGCCGCCGCCCAGCGACTCCACGGGCAGAAGACCCCAGCGTTCGCAGAGCCCGTCCACCAGCGACGGCAAGGCGTCGCACCAGGCTGCCACGCCGGGGCCGAACCGCACCGTCAACCGGTCCCTGGCCGCCTGGGGGACACGGACCGCCCCAAGTCCTTCGTCCACCTGTCCTCCTCCCGCTGCCGACACCCCCTGATCCGAGCGGCACTTCATGCCGAAGGCCGACGCGGAGGAGCTACACGCCGGAAGAGGGCTCCCCCATCGCACGCCGTGCGTCGAGGAGGTGATGCCGCAGTTCGTGCAGTGTGTGCACGGCCAGCCAGCGCAGTGACCGCTCCTCGGGCGCGGGGTAGGTGTACACCAGCGTGCGCTCCCAGTCGGCGGGCGTCAGGAGATCCAGCGCCATGCCGAACAGCAGCACCGCGTCCCGGAGTTGGCGCGCGACGTCGGCCGGCAGCTCCCGCGCGTATCCGGCGTGCTCCACCCGTTCGTCACGGCCCATGGCCTCGGCGACGGGAGTGTCCCGACGCCGCGCGGCCAGCACTCGCTCGCGCTGCACGAGCACGACGTCCCGCACATGGCAGGCGTACTCCAAGGACGACCACACCTCCGGCGCCGGACGGCGCCGCAGCAGGGAAGTCTCGGCCGCCAGCAGGTCCGCGTACTCGCCGGCGTGCTCCTGGGCGAGCCGCGATACCGACGGCGCCAGCGAAAGGTCGTAGTCGAAACCGCACTTGTCGCAACCTGTCATGCGCCCACGCTAGTACGGCCGGAGGCCCGCCCTCACCCGTAGTACGCGATCTTCTCGTCCAGGACCCCGATCGCCCGGTGCAGAGCGGCCACCCGCTCCTCGAGGGCGGCGCGGCGCTCATGGAGGAAGGCCACCCTGTCCTGCGGAGAACGGTCCGAGCGCAGGATGGCGACGAACTCCCGCAGGTCGGCGATCCCGAGCCCCGCCTCGCGGAAGCAGGTGACGAGGCCGATCCAGAAGACGTCGTCCTCGGTGTACGCCCTGCGCCCGCCGGCGGAGCGCCCGATGGGGCCGATCAGTCCTTCCCGCTCGTAGTAGCGCAGGGTGTCGATGGACACCCCGGTGCGGCCGGCGGCCGCGGCGGGGGAGAGGGTGGTCATCAAGGGCTCCTTCGGTGACCGCTCCGGCGGGCTACCGCGCCTCCGCGAAGCGCGCCAGGTGTTCGTCCGTCAGCCGCACACGGCGCGCGGCCAGCGCCTCCTCGATCTGCTCCACCCGGCTCACGCCCACGATCGGACCGATTCCCTGCCGCAGCAGCCAGGCCAGCACGACCTGGTTCCGCGTGGCCGACACCTCGCGGGCCACGTCCTCGAGGACGGCGAGCACCCGGGTGGTGCCGGGGTGATCATAGGTCTGCGGGAACGGTTTGTCCGCGCGGACGTAGGAACCCCACAGCAACGCGCTGTACGCCCACACGGCGAGGTCCTCCGAGCGGGCCAGGTCGAGGTCCTCCGCGGTCATCATGCGGTGACCGCCCTCCGCCACCGGCGTCAGCGGGCGCGGCTGGACCAGGGAGTGCCGCAACTGAAGGGCCGACCACGGCTCGACGCCCTGTTGGCGAGCCAGCGACCGGGCGCGCTCCACCCGCCAGGCGGCGTGGTTCGCCGCCCCGATCCGCAGCGCCGTCCCCTTCGCGGCCAGTTCGCCGAAGGCGCCCACCGTCTCCTCCAGCGGCGTCCCGCGGTCCTCCGTGTGAGCCCACAGGAGATCGACGTGGTCGACCCCCATCCGCCGCAGGCTTCCTTCCACCCCGGCGTGGACGGCACGGGCGGAGAGCCCTTCGGCGCTCTCCGGCCAGACGTGCGGAACGAGAGGGTTCTGACGGACCTTGGTCGCGATCCGCACCCGGTCGCGTGCGCCCGGCCGGGCCGCCAGCCACGCCCCGATGACCCGCTCGGAGGCGCCGCCGAGGCCGTCGGGGTCGTTCCAGAAGGCGTAGCAGTTGGCGGTGTCCAGCCAGACGCCGCCGTCGGCGACGAAGGCGTCGAGGATCGCGAAGGCCCGCTCGGGGGCGACGCGCGTGCCGAATTCCATGGTGCCCAGTACGACGGGCGGTCGGTTGCCGTTCATGCCGACCATGCTCGGATCTGGAGCGCGCTCCAGGTCAAGTGGTTGGTGCGGCAACGCGTTTGACACCGCCCCGTCGCCCGCGCGCACACTCCCCGCCATGCGCACCTACCGAGAGCTCTTCCGCGCCCCCGAGTTCACCCCGCTCTTCGTCTCGAGCGCCCTGTCGGTGGCCGCCACCACGGTCTCCGGGCTCGCCCTGGGCACCCTGGTCCATGCGGCCACCGGCTCCCCGCTGCTCACGGCCCTCGCCATGTTCGGACCCTCACTGGCCCAACTCGTGGGCGCCGCCACGTTGTTGTCGGCGGCCGACCGTATCCGTCCGCGCGCCGCGTCCACCGGCCTGGCACTGGCCTTCGCGCTTGCCACGGCGGTCCAGACCGTCCCGGGACTGCCGGTGTGGGCGGTCTTCGCCGTCCTGGCGGCCGAAGGGCTGGTGGCCTCCGTCGGAGGCGGGGTCCGCTCCGGGCTGCTCAACGACATCCTCACCAAGGACGGTTACCTGCTGGGCCGCTCCGTGCTCAACATGGCGGTCGGCACCCTGCAGATCTGCGGCTACGCCGTCGGCGGCCTGCTCGTCGTCCTGTTCGCCCCGCGCGGCACCCTGTTCGTCGGCGCGCTGCTGTACCTGGCCGCCGCGGCCGTCAGCCGCCTCGGCCTGTCCGACCGGCCGCCCCGGGCGAGCGGCCGGCCCACAGTCTCCGCCACCTGGCGTGTCAACGCCCGCCTCTGGGCCTCGGCCCCCCGCCGCCACGTCTACCTGGCACTGTGGGTGCCGAACGGGCTCGTCGTGGGCTGCGAGTCCCTCTTCGTGTCCTACGCCCCCGACCACGCCGGAGTGCTCTTCGCCTGTGGCGCCCTCGGCATGCTCGTGGGAGACACGCTCGCCGGCCGCTTCCTCGCCCCGCGATGGCGCGAACGCCTCGCCGCACCTCTGAGGTTGCTGCTCGCCGTCCCCTACCTCGTCTTCTTCCTCGAACCGGGACCGATCGTCGCCTCGGCAGCCGTCGCCCTCGCCTCCGTCGGCTTCGCGGCCGGTCTCCTGCTCCAGGAACGCCTCATGCGGTTCACACCCGACGAACTGAGCGGACAGGCCCTCGGACTCCACTTCTCGGGCCTGCTCGCCCTCCAGGGCGTCGGCGCACTGCTCGCCGGCACTCTGGCCGAACTCACCACGCCGGCCGTGGCGATGACGGTGACGGCCGCCGCCTCGGTCGCCGTCACCCTCCTCCTCGCCCCCGGCCTGCGGGAACGCCCACCGGCTGTCGCCACGGCCTGACCGCCGACCCAGGACGCCTCCCGGGCGCCCCGGCGGCGTGTCAGCGGCCGTCCCCCGCGCCGGGGAACCAGGTGTACTCGAACTCGGGGAGCTCGAAGCCCTGCGGGAACCTGCACACCCGGGACGCGGTCCGCCGCCCGCCGCACCGTTCGTAGAACGCCACGGCACGGGTGTTGCCCTGCAGCACCTCCAGGTAGGCGTCCCGGCCGGGGTGGACGTCCCGGACGTGGGCGAGGGCGTGCCGCAGGAGCCGGCCGCCGATTCCGCGGCCCGTGTGCCCCGGACGGGCGTGCAGGTTGTCGATCAGGACCCGCCCGTCCGCCCGGGGTTCGAGGTAGACGAAGCCGAGCAGTTCCTCTCCCTCATGGGCCAGGAACAGCGCCGCCCCCTGGACGGGCGTCCGCAGCCGGGCCCGCCAGAGATCTCGACGCTCGGCCAGGAGCGGGCCCCGCAGGTAGTCCGCCGGGAAGAGGGCCGCGTAGGCGGTGCGCCAACTGGCCGTGTGCACCTCCGCGACGGCGTCGGCGACGGCATCGGGGTCCGTCGGCACAGAATCCGTCGGCGCGGGGTCCGTCGGAGCGGCGGTCGTCCGCGCGGGGTTCGTGATGGCGCTTGCCGTCGGCCCGGTGGTCCTGGGGACGGCGATGGCCGGCGGTGCTGTCGTCGGTGTGGCGGCTGTGATCTCCACGCACGCATCATCGTCGCCACGGCCGTCCGCGTCCACGCCGCTGCTTCCTGCGACGGCCGGTGCGGGCCTCACCCGGCGACCGGTGTCGCGAGGAGCGCCTCCCACCGCGCGCGGCTCGGGCCTTCGTACCCGGGCGTGAAGCCGGGGCGGTCGGCCAGCCAGGCGGTCACGTGCTCGCGCACCTCCTCGCAGCCGTAGGCGTCGTCGGCCGTGCGCAGCAGATGACGCACCTGCGCCCTCGCCCGCATGACGACGGGATCGTCGAACGCACAGGCCGCCTGCGCCGCCGCACGCACGTCGCCGGACGACTCGCCCCGTGCGAGACGGAGCCCGCCCACGTGGTCGGCCGTCACCTGGGCGTCGAACCACGGTCGCAGCGCCCGCGTCGTCCAGCGGTGATGGCCGGCGGCATCGGCGGCGACCTCCTCGGCGTGCCGGGCGAGCCGCTGCCCGGCGAGCAGGCCCAGGGCGACACCGTGCCCCAGGGTCGGGTTGGTGTGCACCAGGCTGTCGCCCACGTTCACCAGCCCTTCGACCACCGGACCCTCCTCGTCGGCGAGGGCGCACCAGCGGTTGTCCAAGCCCGCCATCGCGAGCACGGGGGACAGCGGCTCGGGTCCCAGATCCAGCCACGCGGCGGTGGCGGGGAAGGCACGGGCGGCGGCCTCGAACACCTCCGGATCGAGGAGTGCGGCGCGGGTCGGGTCGCCCGTGGACAGCACGAGGTGCAGCGCGAAGGTGTCGTTGTCGGAGGGGAACACCCCCGCCAGAGCGAACGGCCCCGTGGAGCCGGTCCTCACCCTCCCGGGGTCACGCGGACCACCGGGCCGCGTGCGGTACCAGCGGCACAGGTAGGCGATGCCCGTGCGGTGACTGTCGACCACCGGCGGACGGCAGCCGGCCGCGGTGAGCCAGGCGGGCACCTGCGAGCGGCGTCCCGAGGCGTCGACGACCAGGTCCACCCGGTGCGACCGCGCCCCCGTCCGGACCCCGGTGACCCGCGGGGGACGGCCGTCCCGCACGACCAGTCCGCTCACCGCCTCCCCTCGCCGCACCTCGACGGACGGCTCCCGGCGCACGGCGGCGGTCAGCGCCGCCTCCAGGACGATCCGGCGCGTGCGCAGCGTCACCAGGTCCTCGTCGCCCGCCCGGTACGGGGGACGCTCGGGGAACCAGTCGAAGTCGTGGTACTCCCGCGCACCGCGACGCAGCAGGTCGGCGTGGACGTCGGGCGCCTCGGCGCGCAGGACGGTGCGGACCGGCGCCAGCAGCGAGTGCGGCTGGACCGCCTGCGGGACGCGAGGACGAGGCCAGCGGAAGAAGTCCTCGTCCAGGTCCTCCGCGGCGAGCCGCGGATCCCGCTCGAAGAGGACGACCGAGTGCCCCCTTCTTCCCAGCATCAAGGCGGTCCCCAGCCCGCTGATGCCCCCGCCCGTCACCGCAACCCGCGCCATGCGCCGCTCCTCGCGTCGTGTTGCGGGCCGAGACTACTGTCCCGGCGTCGCGCTCATCGGACAGGGGGAGTCCCACGAACTCGGCGGAAAGCGAGGACCCGCCCTCGCGGGACGGCTAGCCTTCCTCACTGGACGATCTTGAATCGACGGGTCCGGCGGCCATCGGCACGCCTTCGACAGCGACTTCGCAAGGGAGAGGCCGGCACATGGAGAAGACGCGACCGCGCCCCGCTCCCTTCCTGATCGGGGCCCTCGCCCCGCTGTCCCGCCCCGGCTGGACGGAGGCCGGCCGACACCTGCTCGCCGGGCTGGAACTGGCCCTGGAGGACGTCGACGCGGACGGCGGCGTCCATGGAAGGCCGCTGGAGCTGGTGGTCCGGGACACCGCCGCCGATCCGGCGCGTGCCGTGGCGGCCGTCGACGAACTGGTGGGTCTGGGCGTCGCCGCGCTGGCGGGGGAGTACCACAGCGTCGTCGCCCGCGCCGTCGCCGCCAGGGCCGACGCCCTGGGCCTGCCCTTCCTCTGCTCCTCCGCGGTGCTCGACGCGCTCACCGACCGGAGCACCGACCATGTCGCCCGCCTCGCCCCGCCCCAGTCCCACGGCTGGCGGACCTACGCGGACTTCCTCCTCGCCGCGGGCCACAGCCGGATCACCGTGGTGAGGGAACCGAGCGCGTACTGGACGGCCGGCACCCGCATCCTCGACGACCACCTCACCGCGCGCGGCGGGGCCTTCACCGCGCTCGACCTGCCCGCCCTGACGCCCGCGGAGGTCTGCGACGCACTCGCCGCGGACCGGTCGACGGCCCTGCTGCTCCTGCTCGGCCACCCGGAACCCGCGGTGTCCGTCGTCAAGGCCGTACGCGGCGACCGGCGCCTCACCGGCCTGCTGATCGGCGCCCCGGCGGGACAGCCGGAGTTCGCCTCATGGGCGCGGCTGCTCGGGGACGACGGCGTCGGCGTCCCGTTTCTGCGCTACCTGCCCGAACGCCTCGGCCCGCTCGGCACCAGGGTCCAACAGGCCCTGCGGTCGCGGCTGGACACCGAACCGTCCTTCGTCGCCTTCGAGGGGTACGACACCGGCCTCGTCCTCGCCCACCTCCTGCGGTCCCACGGCGCCGACCCCGCGGCGATCGCCGCCTCCTGGCCGCGGGTCGCGGTTGAGGGCTCCCGCGGCGAGATCCGGTTCACCCGCACCCCGGGAACCGGCGTCCGGCAGTGGGCCCACCCGCCGGTCCAGGTCGTCGACCGGGATCCGGCACACCCGGCACGCTTCCGCGTCCTGCACACCGGCTGAACCGGGGGCGCCCGGAGCCCGCGCGAACGCGCACCGTGGGGGCGAGCGCCCCCGGACGACGAGTTGCGGCCTGCACTCACACCGGGATCGCGGCGCGGGCCGTGACCGAGGCGGCGTACCTCGAGCCCCCCGGGTCCTCCTCGATGAGCCCCGGGACCGGCCGGGCAGCTGCTCAGTGGCCGCGCAGCGGGCGGAAGTACCGGTCGAGGGCCCAGTCGGCGATCCGGTGACCGACGCGGTTGCCGACGACGTCGGCGGTGCGGGTGTGGATGCCCGCGAACACCCGGGCGTCGATCGCGTCACGGTCGTACGCTCCCGCGTGCTCGTAGTGCCGCGTCGTGCCGCCACGCGTGGAGTGGACGGTGAGGTCGATCCGGTCGGTGCCCAGCAGCTTGGTCATGGCGCCGGTCAGCGCACCCGCGGTGGTCGCGTGACCGCTCAGGTAGTCCGGATGGGCGGGGGTCATGAGCAGCGGCTCCCAGCCGGGGTCCGGCGACGTCGCGGGACTGCCGTCCTCGTCCGCGCGGTGGATGGCGGTGACGGGGCGCCAGTTGCCGTACCGCAGCTTGGCGTCCCAGGCGGCGACGATCGCGTCGGCCTGGACGGTGTGCACCGCGGCGTACAGCCTGGCGGTGGCGGCGATGTCCAGCCGGTGACGGGCCGCGTGGTCCCCCAGGGCGCCGGGGAGGTCCAGCTCGGTGAAGAACCGCGCGGTGTCGGTCTGCGCCGGGGTGCGCCGCGTGCTGTCCTTCGCCCCGAACTCCCTTACCTCGACGAGGTCCCGCACGTACCGGGCGGAGCCCAGCGCGGGCGGCGGGCCGGGGCGGAACATGTCGGGGGAGCGGAGGAGCAGCGGGCGCATCCGGCCGAGCCAGGCGTTCGAGAAGGGGGCGAACGCCGGCGGGGTGGGACGCCAGACACCCGGGGCCGGCGGCCGGTCGAAGGACACCGGAGCGCCCCGGCCGTCGTTCGCCCTCAGGCCGACGACGTGGTCCGCCGCGCGCCGGCCGAAGGCGACGCCCTCGCGCTCCGCCCGGCCGTCGGGGATCTTCGCCAGCGTGGCCGCCAGAGCGGTGTCCAGGCCGGCCGCCGAGGCCGGGAAGTAGCGGGTGAGCAGACGGTGGGCCGCCGCGGCGGCGGCCGCCGCGGAGGAGGCGTGGCGCGGTCCGCGTTCCCGCCAGCGGTACGAGGCGTACCGGCCCTCGATCCCCGTCACGGCGTTGTGGACGGCCGTCGCCGCGTACGCCTCCCAGAACGCCCGGTCCGGCGGGGTGCCGTCCACCTCGACGGCGATCGTGTCGGCGGCGGTGCGCATCCAGTCGGAGACCACGGCAGGGTCCCGGCCGGCCGGCGGCGCGACCTCCTCCGCGGCGGCGGTCGCCGCCGTCGGCAGGGCGGAGACGAGCACCGCCAGGCCCACGGCCAGCCGGGCCAGCGGCGCGGACGCGACACAACTGTTCTTTCTCGTCATCAAGAGGCTCCTCGCACGAGTCCCCCGCAGCACTCTGCCCCAGCCCACGAGACGCGGCACCACCAGGCGACCGCCCCTGCGCCGACGGGAGTACCCCCTGCCACCGACGGAGCACCCGGCCACCGTCCGGTCGAGCCGCCCGAACTCGGAATCCCGGGCCGTCAGTCGATCCAGACGAGCACCGCGTCCCCCGCACGCGCCGCCGCCCGGAAGAACTCGCCCAGCGCCGCGTAATGACCGGTCACCCAGTCCAGCGACTCGCCGCGCTCCCAGACGACGTGCGGATAGATGTCCGCGGCGGCGAGATCCGCCGGGCCCACACCGTCGGCGAGGGAGGCGGGCGGGATCCGGTCGAACGCCTCGGCCGCGACGCGGACCCGCTCGGGCCGGATCAGCCGCGGCGGTCCGTAGCCCCAGTCCTCTGCCCCGGGAAGCACCTCGTCACCGAGGACGACGTCGACCGGGAAGCTCACCCGGTCGAGCAGGAACCCGAGCGCCTGCCAGGTCTTGTCGACGTCGTGGCGGCGCGATCCGGGCCCGGCGTCCGGCTCCTGTGCGACAGGCGTGTCGACGAGCCCCATCGCCCATTTCGGCTCCCTCACCGCCCGCTCGAGTTCCCCGGGGGACAGGCGCGCGTACTCTCCAATCATGCTCATGACCGGGCACCGGAGGCAGGGGCCGACACCAGGGCCTCCTCCCGCGAGACCCGCCCGGTCGCCTCCTTGACCAGACGGACGGTGTCCTCGTCCGGACCCGGCACCACCTGGTACCCCTCGCCGCGGTAGAGGCGGATGTTGCCCTCGCTGCGGGCGCCCGTGTGGAGAACCAGGGTGTCGCACCCCGGTTCGGCCTGCCCCTCCCCGACGCGCAGCAGCCACCGGCCGAGCCCCTGACCGCGCAGGTCCGGTACGACGGCGAGCCGCCCCACGTGCCACTCCCCGCCGGTGCGCCGGGCCCGGACCATGCCGAGCAGTCGGCCGTCCCGCCACAGCCCGGTGGCCTGCCAGGTCCCCAGCCACTCGCCCACCTGCTCCGGCGATTCGTCCAGCGCCGGAACGGCCAGGCTGTCGTTGGCGAGGGCCTCGTCCACCCAGCAGCAGCGCTGCAGCACCGTCACCTCGCCGGCGTCCTCGGGGGTCAGCCGCCGCAGGTAGGACCCCGGCAGGGGACCGGCCTGCACGCCGGGGCGCGCCCTCTCCCGCAGCGGCCGCAGCGCGTGCGAGACCCGGACCAGCTCGTCCAGGACGCCCACCGCCGCCCCCGCGAGCGCGGGAGCGGGACGGACCCGCCCGTCCTCGACGGCGTCGTGGATGCGTATCGCGACCGTGGAACCGAGCGGTACCAGACGCAGGGTGGTCACCACCTGCTTGGCGTGCTGCACGGCCCGTGTGCCCGCGGAGGTGTGGCCGTAGCTGACGAAGCCCATCGGCTTCCACGCCCACTCCCGGGTCAGGTAGTCGAGCGCGTTCTTGAAGGCGGCGGGCATCCCGTAGTTGTACTCCGGAGTGACCACCAGGAACCCGTCGGCGGAGTCCACCAGAGCGCTCCAGCGGCGGGTGTGCTCGTGGGCGTACACGCCCGAGGAAGGTTCCCGTTCCTCGTCCAGGAACGGCAGGGCGAGGTCGGCGAGGGACACGGGAACCAGCTCGACGCCGAGTTCGGCGGCGCGTGCGCCGACCGCCTCGGCCAGCCACGAACCGACCGCGGGTCCCAGCGCGCCGGGACGGGTGCTGCAGACGAGGACCAGGACACGCATCGTTTTCGTTGTCATGGAAATGAAAGCTAGGTGTAAATTGATTCCATGTCAACGAACGAGTCGCCGGAAGCCGTCAACTGGCTGAATCACGACGAGGAACGGGCGTGGAGGTCCTACCGGCGCATGGTGCTCGCCGTGCAGGCGGCCACCGCGCGCGACCTGGCCGACGTCGGTCTGTCCGAGCCCGACTACGAGGTGCTCAGCACCTTGTCCGAGCTGCCCGGACGCACCAGCACCCTGCGGGACCAGGCCGCCAAGATGCGCTGGTCACGCAGCCGGCTCTCCCGCCACGCCACCCGCATGGAGGCCCGCGGCCTGCTGCGGCGCGAACCCGATCCCGCGGACGGTCGGGGCTGCTTCCTGGTGCTGACCGACCAGGGGATGGAGACCCTCGAAGCGGCGGCCCCCGCCCATCTCGCCTCGGTTCGCCGCCACTTCGTCGACCGCCTCACCCCCGAGGACCTCCGCGTGCTCGAACGCGTGGCGGCGAAGCTGCGGGACGACGAGGACTGACCCGTCGCCCTGGTGCCCGTCGCCCGGGGCCGGGTAGGTTCTCGGCGTGAGCGACGACGGCAGGACCCGGATCCGACGGGCGGAACAGGCGGACGCGGCGACGATCGCGCGCATCCACATGACCTCCCGGTCGGCGACCATGCCCTATCTGCCCCCGCAGAAGCGCGATCACGAGCAGGTGACCCGATGGGCCCGGGACGTCCTGCTCCGGCGACACCGCACCTGGGTCGCGGTGCGCGACGCGGAGATCGCCGGCTACGCGGCCCTCGACGGCAGCATGCTCGAACACCTCTATCTGCGCCCCGACATGCGGCGCCTCGGCATCGGCACGCTGCTGCTCGACGAGATCAGGCGGCACAGCCCCGACGGGGTGCGCCTGCACGTCTTCCAGCAGAACACCGACGCCCGCGCCTTCTACGCGTCGCACGGTTTCACCCTCCTCGACACCGACGACGGATCCCGCAACATGGAGAACCTGCCCGACATGACGCTGGGCTGGACACCGAGGGACACGCGGTGATCCGCGCCGTCGGTCGTCACGGCAGGTGGAGGACCTCGTCGATCGCCGCCCGGGTCTCCTCGTCCTGGAGGAACGCCCGGTAGTCCCGGCGGTGCGACAGCCGCCGATCGGTGTCCCGCACCCTACGCAGAGTTGTCCGCGCCGCCGCAGAGACCGTGCCGAACCGGGCGAGGGCGCGCAGCGCCTCGCGGAAGTGGCCGTACGCTGCGCCGTCGTCGGCGACGGGATGGAGATGTTCCTCCAGGACGGACGCGCTCGGTTCGGTCTCGCCGGTGATCGACCACAGCGCGACCGCCGCCTGCAGCCGGGGCCAACCGTCACCGTGCTCCATCACCTGCCGCACCCGGCCTGCGTAGCCCGCGGCCGCCGGCCCGAAATCACCGAGGAGGCCGACGGGGCCGTACAGCGGTGCTTCCCCGGTCCGCACCGCCTCACCGATGAGGCGCAGTGCCGCGTCCCGGTCACCGCCCAGACGCCAGACGGCCCACGCCACCCTGCGAAGGTTTCCGGGAGAGTCGAGGACGGTGCATCCTCGTACGGCGGGCTCGGCCGACGCCGCGGCCGGTCCCATCGCCACCAGCGCATCGACTGCGTGCAGCGAGTACCGGGCGTCGTCCAGCAGCGTCACCACTTCCGGCAGCGCGGGCAACGCGGCCGGCCCCCACGCCTTGAGGACTTTCAGAAACCCGCAGGTCAACGGGCCGCCTCTGGCGTCCTCCCGGAGGATCTTGCGCACGGCCGGCAGCAAGGTCTCCGCGTGCGCCCGCAGTGGCATCAGGACCTCCTCGACCTCCGGCAGACGGGGGTCGCCCATGACGTACGCGCGCGAGTACTGGGCCTTGTACGGCGCGTACAGCCGCTCGACCAGCCCCGGCAGGGCGCGCCCGTCGCCGATACGGGTCAGCGCCCAGCGCGCGTGGTCGCCGACGGTGCCTTCGAGGAACTCGGCCTCGCCGGCGTCATCGAGGAGGGCGGCCAACTGATCGGCGTACGGAGCCGCCCGCGAACCCAGCACGGCCATCAGATGGGCCGCCCGGTACCGCACACCGTCGTCCGGCTCGGCGAGCAGCGCACCCGCGAGCGGCAACAGCACGGACGCCACGGAAGGCCGGACCACCAGAAGCCGCCACCCCTCGTCCAGCGCGGCCCGGCACAGCAGAGCGTCCCCGTTCCGGCGCGCCGCTCCGATGAGCCGGACGACGAAGGCGAGCGCCGTCGACGGCACGCCGTCGAAGAGGGAGGCCGTCCACGAAAGAACGGCCTCACGGGTGAAGGCGCCGCCTTCGACGCCCGGCACGTACCAGATCTCCTCGAACTGCGGACGCACCGCCACATCGGACAGGACCTCCACCAGCGCGTCCAGTTCACGGACCGCCGTCCCGGGCTCGAACCTGGCCCAGGCGTGCACGGCCGCGACCCGCATCACGGGGCTGTCTGTCCGCAGAGCCTCGGCCACCACCGCCCGAACCCGGTCCACCAACCCGTCCTCGACGGCATCGGCCGCGGCGGACCCCAGCGTGAGCAGCAGGGGTAGCCGCACCGTCGGATCCGTCTCGGCGTGCCACCGCTCCAGCAGCACGCCCACGTCCTCCGCAAGAGGAAGAGCCTCCCTCCGCACCTCGGGAAGGGGGTCCGAGAGCAGCGCCAGGACCCCGGGGCGCTGGGCCCGCCATGCTCCGTACCACCCCGCATCCACCAGATCCGGATCGGCCTCGGCCGCCGCTTCGGACGCGCATGCCAACAGCTCGGCCAGCGTGGCCCGGACGCCCGTCATGTCCGGATCGCCGGCGAGGGCGACGACGAACGGCAGCGCGGCTGTCTGGACGGAGGCCACGCGCCCGGTGCCGAAAGCGAAGCAGTCGAACAGGGGATAGCAGTCCTCCTCGGTCGCCGCTCCACCTTTGAGCGCCAGGCGACGCAGCTCTCGCCGCATCTCCTGGGGCGGACGGTGGGCGAGCGCCGATTCCAGCCGCTCCCACGGCACGTCCTCGAGCGCCTCAAGGTTTATGCCTGCCACTCGTACCCCCATGACCTCACGCGTGTCGGCTCCCGGCGGACATGACATCACGCGCTCGGCGACTTCGGAGATCACATCGGTCGGCGCCTCCGAGCCCGAAGTGCGGTGCACGGGAGCCTGAGTCACCTGCTCCTCACCCGCGCTCGTCGCGGCCGAACGTGCACCCGAGGAGCGCGGGAGGAGGCACGGGAGGGGCAATGTCCGAAAGCGTCCCCATCCGCTCCGCCGAGCGGAATACTGATTTCTCCGACGAACAGAGCGGCAGGGGAGACACATCAGTGGAATCCGCACGGAGGACGGGTCGTTCGGATACGGGCAACGATCGCGGCACGCGGCACGCGGTCGTGGTGGGCGGGAGTCTGGCGGGGCTGCTCGCCGCGCACGTCCTCGCCGGTCAGGCCGACCGGGTGACCGTCGTCGAGCGCGACCGGCTCCCGAGCGACGGCGGGCCGCGGCCCGGGGTGCCGCAGGCCCGGCATCCACACGTTCTGCTGGAGGGCGGGCAACTGGCGCTGGAGTCGCTGCTTCCCGGCTTCGTGGCGGAACTGCGGGCGGTCGGCGCACCGCGTGTGGGCATGCCGTCGGACCTGGTGCAACAGCAGGACGGGCACTGGTTCAGGAGGCTCCCCGCGACGACGCACATCTACACCGGTTCCCGTGGGCAGCTCGAGGAACTCGTACGGCGGCGGGTCCTCGCCAGTGCGTCGATCAGCGTGGTGGAGAAGACCGAGGTCGTCGGCCTTCACGGTGACGCCCGGCGGGTGCGGGGCGTCCTGCTCCGGAACCGTTCCGGTGGCGCCGGGGGAAACGAAGAAGTTCTCGAGGCCGATCTGGTCGTCGACGCCTCCGGCGCGGGAACGAAGGCTCCGCGATGGCTGACGGCCATCGGAGCCGATCCCGCCCGTGAGGAGACCATCGAGACGGGCCTGGCGTACTCCTCCCGCGTCTACCGTGGCCCGGAGGGTGTACTGGACGGCGAAACCCGCGGCTACTACGTCTACCCCAGTCCCGCCCAGGTGTACGCCGGCGGTGCGCTGCCCCTGGAGGACGGCACCCACCTGGTCGTCGCCTCGGGACTCCGCGGTGACGAACCGCCCACGGACGGCGAAGAGTTCGTGACGTACATCAGGAAGAGGCTGCCGCATCCGCTTCTGCACCGGTGGCTGGACGAGGCCGAACCCCTGACGCCCGCGTTCTCGTTCCGGCGGACTGCGAACGTCCGCCGCCGCTACGACCTTCCCGGCCGCCGCCCGGCCGGATTCCTCGCCACCGGCGACGCGCTGTGCACGTTCAACCCGATCTACGGACAGGGCATGTCCGTCGCCGCGATGAGCGCGGTCGTCCTGCGCGACGCATTGGCCGACCGACGCCGGCCCTCCACGACGCGACGCGTGCAGAAGGCGCTCCTCGCGGCGTCCAAGCAGGCATGGGACATCTCGGCCGGCTCCGACCGGTCGATGCCGGGCGCGGTGGGCAGCGCCGTGCAGACCGGGCCGGCCGACCGCGTCGCCGGCCTGTATCTGCAGCGCGTGCTGGAGCGCTACCCCGCCGACCCCGTGGTGGGGCCTGCCTTCCGCTCCGTCCTCGGCCTGTGCGCACCGTTCACCAGCCTGTTCGCCCCGTCCGTGGCCCGTGCCGTTCTCTTCACGCCGCCCACGCCGACCCCCACCGGGCCGCCGACGGCACCGGAGGTCCCCGCGGAGTGAGCGGGGGCCAGGGTGCCTCCCCGCACGAGACGGTCTAGGCCCGCCAGGCCCGCAGCCGCTCCGCGGCGGCGTACACGTCGGCCTTGTACGTCCTCACCTGGGCCACCAGCTCCGGCAGCGCCCCCCGGGGCGCGTCCACCGCCTCGCCGGCCTGCGCCATGTACTCCACCGCGGTCAGCGCGGCGAAGAACGCGTTGCGCGCCGGCAGCGGCTCCTCGCGGGCGATGGTCACCAGCAGGGCCGCGGCACGCCAGGCGTTGTCCGGCTCGTAGCCGATCCGGGGCGTGTTGACCCGATGGCGCTGCACGGCGGCGGCCAGCGCCGAGTAGTCGGCGACGTCCAGCTCGCGCGGCATGAGCAGTGCCTGGCGCTCCAGGAGCCACGCCAGGTCGATCAGCAGTTCCATCAGGCGGCGTCGGCCTCGGCGCCCCGCGGCACGGGGGCCGGCTCCTCGTCGGGGAACGCCTCCGCGAACTCCTCGGCGTGCTGCCGCACCCATGCCGCAGCCCGGCCGAGCGAGGCCGGATCGGACAGGCGGGGATCGCGCAGGGCGGCCTCCGTCAGGATCGCGGTCACGGTGCTGCCCTCACGGGCCGCCCGCTCCTGCAGCCGGGCGTGGACCTCGTCGGGGACGCGGATGGTCACGGACTTCGCCATGCGGCCCAGCGTACAGCGCGTGCTGTACGTGGTCGATTCACCCGTTCCGGTCGTGGGGGAGGAGCCCGCGGAGTGGCGACGAGTTCCGTCCCGGACCGGAGTCTGTACTGATGCCCGGGTCGGCCGCCGCCCGCTGTGGACCGTCACCCGGGGACCCGACGAGACGAACACACCACGGAGGACGACGCCATGACGAGCCCGCCCGAAGGCCCGCCCGTCCAGCTCCCCGGCCGCCCGCCCGTCGTCGACATGGCCACCTGGCAGGCGACCCGCGACGAGCTGCTGCGGCGCGAGAAGGCCCATACGCATGAGGGCGACGCCATCGCCGCAGCCCGCCGCCGGCTGCCGATGGTGGAGTTCGACGGGGCGGTCGAGGTCGTCGGACCCGACGGCCCGGTCCCGTTCCTGGACCTGTTCCAGGGGCGCGAGGAGCTCGTGCTGTACAAGCACATGTGGTACCACGGCGCACCGCCCCAGGGGCAGTGCGAGGGCTGCACCACGACGGCCTGGCACCTGAAGGACGCCGTCTACCTCAACGCCCGCGGCGTCTCGTTCGCCGTGGTGACCACGGGCCGGTGGGACGAGGTGGCCGCGTTCGTCGAGTTCATGGGCTACACCCAGCCCTGGTACTCGGTGCACGACGTGGACGAGCCGGTCGGCGGGAGCATGGGCTACCTCGCCTCCTACCTCAGGGACGGGGACCGCACCTTCCTCACGTACTCCACGACCGGCCGCGGCACCGAGCGCGCCAACAGCTCGATGGGGCTGCTGGACATGACTTCCTACGGCCGCGGCGAGGCATGGGAGGAAAAGCCCGAGGGCTGGCCCGAGGGCGACGAGCCGTGCTGGTACTGGCGGACGGACGCGCAGGGCAGCGCCACCTGGGGGCCGACCAGCCGTCCCGTGCCGCAGTGGACCCGCCCCGGCGCGACCCCGGTCCGGACCCTCGGACGGCACGGCCCCCACCACTGACCACCCGCCAAGGAATCCCGCCACTGACCCCTGCCACCGAACCGCGGGCCGCGGCGGGCTCACCGCGCGGCGGGTCGACCGTGCTCAGGAGGACTCGCGCACCACCAGCTCGGTCGGCAGCGTCACCTGCTGCCGCCGCGCGCCGGCGTCGGCGATCTCGGCCAGCAGGATACGGGCCATCATCCGGCCCACCTCCTCCACCGGCTGACGCACCGTCGACAGCGGCGGATTGGTGTGCCGGGCGAGGACGGAGTCCTCGAACCCCACCACCGCGACGTCCTGCGGCACCCGGCGGCCCTGGTCCCGCAACTCGGCCAGCGCACCCACGGCCATCAGGTCGGACGCGGCGAAGACGGCGTCGAGATCCGGTGCGCGTTCAAGAAGCGAACGCATCGCCCGGCGGCCGCCCTCCTCCGAGAAGTCCCCGGGCTCCACCAGTGACTCGTCGGCCCGGCGTCCTGCCAGCTCGTGGGCGCGGCGCCAGCCGGCGAGCCGGGAGCGGCCCACGTCCATGTCGAGGTCTCCGGTGATCGTCGCGACGCGGTCGCGGCCGCCGCGCAGCAGGTGTTCGACCGCCGCGGTCGCGCCCCCGATGTTGTCCGAGGTGACGTGGCTCAGCCGCTCGTCCTCCCCGCGACGGCCGGCCAGGACGGTGGGCAGGCCCATCTCCTCCATCATGGCCGCCACCCGCTCCTGGGCCCGCACCGAGACCAGCAGTACACCGTCCACGCGTCGCGTGGCGATCGACGCGGTCAGCTGGTCGCGCTCCAACTGGTCCCGGACCAGGACCAGTTGCAGTTGGGTCCGGGTCTCGGTCAGCACTCCGCTGACGCCGCGGATCAACGCCGCGAAGAACGGTTCGGACCCCAGCCGGCTCTCCGACTCGGGGATCACCAGGGCCACCGCCTCGGTCCGGCTGGTCACCAGGCCTCGGGCGACGGAGTTCGGGACGTAGTTGAGCTCCTTGATCGCTCGCAGCACCCTCTCCCGCGCGTCGGCGCTGACCAGTTCCGAACCGTTGAGGACGCGGGAGACCGTCGTCCGCCCCACTCCGGCTCGGGCGGCGACGGTCTTGATCGTGGGCGGACGGCCCTCTGACATGCGGTTCTCCCTCGGTGGCCGCGGCGAGGGCCACGGACATGATCGCCGCAATTGTGGCAGACGCCGAGCCCGTCCCGGCCCCGGGTGACACACGCTCGTGTGAACGGCACGACGGGTTCCGGAAACAAGTTGGTTTCACGTTATTGACATGTGCCCCCGGTTGGTACGAGTGTTCCATTCGTTGGTGGGAACGTTCCCACCCCGCGTTGGGAACGTTCCCACCCGGTGAATCGGCACGTTCCCCCTGGATCGTCCCACTTGCCGTGGTTCTTACAGGACTCGTAACTCCGGTGCGTCAGCGCCGTCGCTTGGAGGAAAGAAACATGACCACTGTTCACAGGTCCGCACGGACGAGGGCGATCGCGCTCGTCGCCGCGGTCAGCGCCATCTCGCTCCTCGCCGGCTGCAGCGACAGCGAGGAGTCCGTCACCGGCGGCGGCAAGAAGGACGGCAAGGTCATCATCACCATGGGCATGTACGGGGTGATGGGCTTCAAGGAGACCGGCCTCCTCGAGCAGTACGAGAAGGAGAACCCGAACGTCGACATCCGGGCCGAGGTGGCCGGCGACGAGCAGACCTACTACACCGCCCTGCAGACCAAGCTCGCCGCGGGCAAGGGCCTCAAGGACATCCAGGGCATCGAGATCGGCCGCGCCAAGGAGGTCGTCGACACCCAGGCCACGAAGTTCGCGGACTTCAAGGGCATGGCGAACACCGACCACTTCCTGCCCTGGAAGCAGGCCCAGATCACCACCAAGGACGGCAAGGTCCTCGGCCTGGGCACCGACATCGGCCCGATGGCCGTCTGTTACCGCAAGGACCACTTCGAGGCCGCCGGTCTGCCCACCGACCGCGAAGAGGTCGCCAAGCTGTGGGAAGGCGACTGGAAGAAGTTCGTCGAGGTCGGCAAGGACTTCAAGAAGAACTTCAAGGGCGGCAAGGTCGCCTACATGGACGCCTCCAGCGGCCTGTTCAACGCCATGATCTACGGCCACTCGGAGCAGTTCTACAACGAGCAGGGCGACCTGATCTACAAGGACAACCCGGTCATCAAGGAGGCGTGGGACCTCGCGGCCGACGCCGCCGAGGCCGGCCTGTCCGCCAAGCTGCGCCAGTTCCAGCCGGGCTGGGACCCGGGTCTGTCCAACGGCACCTTCGCCACCACCGTGTGCCCGGCCTGGATGCTCGGCCACATCGGCGAGAAGGCTGGTGACAAGAACAAGGGCAAGTGGGACGTCGCCAAGGCCCCCAAGGGCGCCAACTGGGGCGGCTCCTTCCTCGGCGTGGTCGAGCAGAGCCCGGTGAAGGAGGAGGCCAAGAAGCTCGTCGCCTGGCTGACCGCGCCGGAGCAGCAGGCCCACATCTTCAAGAAGCAGGGCAGCGTGCCGTCCTCCCAGGTCGCCCTCGAGGACCCGGCCGTCAAGAACAGCACCTCCGAGTACTTCAGCAACGCCCCGATCGGCCAGATCTTCGGCCAGGCCGCCCAGGAGATCCCGGACAAGCAGGTCCTGGGCCGTAAGGACGGCACCATCAAGGACACCTTCTCCCAGGGCCTGACACTGGTGGAGCAGGGGACCGCGCGTGCCAAGGCGTGGGAGACCACCTCGGAGCGCATCGAGAAGGCGGTCGGCTGACCGACGCTCCTCCCGGCCGCCCCGGGCCCGCCGGCCACAAGCCGGCGGGCCCGGAGCCCGGCTCGTACATCTGCTCTCAGGAAGGAAGTCCGGTGGCCACCTCCACCACCAAGGCCCAGACCGGCGAGGGACGCGAAGGTCCTGCCCCGAAGCCCGGCTCCGACGGCCGGCGCCGTCGCGGCGCCCTGCTGCACCGGCTGGACGTCAAGGGCGCGCCCTACGCGTTCGTCGCGCCGTTCTTCGTCGTGTTCGCGGCGTTCAGCTTCTACCCGCTCGTGTACACCTCCTGGATCTCCCTGCACCGGGTGGAGCTGGCCACTCTGGACATCATGGAGTGGGTGGCGTTCGACAACTACGTGGCGCTGTGGAGCGACTCGCGGTTCTGGAACGCGCTGGGCAACACCATCACCATCGGCATCCTCTCCACGGTGCCGCAGCTGCTGATGGCGCTCGGCCTCGCGCACCTGCTCAACTTCAAGATGCGCGGCTCGCTGTTCTTCCGCGTCGCCTCGCTCGTGCCGTACGCCACCTCGGTCGGCGCCGCCGCCCTGGTGTTCACCATGCTCTTCGAGCGCGACTTCGGTATGATCAACTGGGCGCTCGGCTCGGTCGGCATCGACCCGGTGAACTGGGAGTCCGACAAGTGGCCCGCCCAGTTCGCGATCTCCACGATCGTCATCTGGCGCTGGACCGGCTACAACGCGCTGCTCTACCTGGCCGCCATGCAGGCCATCCCCGTCGAGCGCTACGAGGCCGCCGGCATCGACGGCGCCTCCCGCTGGCAGCAGTTCATCCACGTCACGGTGCCGGGGATCCGCTCCACGGTGGTCTTCACCATCGTGCTGTCCACCATCGGCGCGACCCAGCTCTTCGGCGAGCCGCTGATCTTCGGCCAGGGCCCCAACGGCATCACCGGCGGCGCGGACAACCAGTACCAGACGCTGGGACTCCTCCTCTACGAGGAGGGCTGGAAGAACTACCAGATGGGCCGCTCCGCGACCGTCGCCTGGGCGATGTTCCTGCTCCTCATCATCGTCTTCGCGGCCCAGGCACTGATCAAGCGCCTGCGCTCCCGCACGTCCTGACCAGGAGACTCCATGACCACAGAAAGCCTCTCGGTCCGGACGAACGCACCGGCCGGGACCACCACCCCGGTGAAGCGCCCCACCGGCCGCCCCGGCCGCTTCGCCCTGCGCCAGCGCGCCGGCCGCCAGCACCACGCGGGCCCGCTCGCCTACATCCTGCTCGGGATCACGGCGCTGCTGTCGATCTTCCCGCTGTACTGGACGATGGTGGCGGCGTCCACCGACAACACCCGCGTCAGCGAGACCCCGCCGCCGTTCCTGCCCGGCCCCAACCTCTTCAGCAACCTGGCCCGCGCCTGGGACGAGGCGGCGATGGGCAAGGCCATGCTCAACAGCCTGATCGTGGCCGGCGTCATCGCGCTGTCCACGGTGATGTTCGCGACGCTGGCCGGCTTCGCCTTCGCCAAACTGCGCTTCAAGGGACGCAACATCCTGCTGATGCTGGTCATCGGCACCATGATGGTTCCGCCGCAGCTGGGCGTCGTGCCGCTGTTCATGATGATGGCCGAGCTGGGCTGGTCGCAGCAGCTGCCCGCCGTCATCTTCCCGACGCTGGTGAGCGCGGTCGGCGTGTTCTTCATGCGCCAGTACCTCTCGGAGGCGCTGCCCGACGAACTCGTCGAGGCCGGCCGCATCGACGGCGCCCACTCGCTGCGCATCTTCTGGAGCATCGTGCTCCCCGTCGCGCGGCCCGCGATGGCGGTCCTGTTCATGATCACCTTCGTGCACGCCTGGAACGACTTCTTCTGGCCGTTCGTCGTGCTCGACATGACCAACCCCACGGTCCCCGTCGCGCTCACCCAGCTCAGCGCGGGCTACATCCGCGACCAGTCCCTCATCATGGCGGGCGCGCTGCTGGGCACCCTGCCCCTGCTGGTGATGTTCATCGTCTTCGGCCGACAGATCGTCAGCGGCGTCATGGCGGGCGCCGTCAAGGGCTGAACCGCCGCAGGACCCCTCCCCCCTCTTCCTTCGAACGTGAAAAGGAAACACATGGTCACCGCTGATCAGGCCGCCTCCACCCCCGGCGCCGACCTCACTTTCCCCGAGGGCTTCCTCTGGGGATCCGCGACCGCCTCGTACCAGATCGAGGGCGCGGCCGCCGAGGACGGCCGCACGCCGTCCATCTGGGACACCTACTCCCGTACCCCGGGCAAGGTCCGCAACGGCGACACCGGAGACATCGCGACCGACCACTACCACCGCTGGCGTGAGGACGTCGCGCTGATGTCCGAGCTCGGCATCGGCGCCTACCGGTTCTCCCTCGCCTGGCCGCGGATCCAGCCCACCGGGCGGGGCCCCGCCGTGCAGAAGGGTCTCGACTTCTACCGGCGCCTGGTCGACGAGCTGCTGGAGAAGGGCATCCAGCCGGTGGCGACCCTCTACCACTGGGACCTGCCGCAGGAGCTCGAGGACGCGGGCGGCTGGCCGGAGCGCGCCACCGCCGAGCGGTTCGCCGAGTACGCGGCCCTGGCCGCGGACGCCCTGGGCGACCGGGTGAAGACCTGGACCACCCTCAACGAGCCCTGGTGCAGCGCCTTCCTCGGCTACGGCTCCGGCGTGCACGCCCCGGGCCGCACCGACCCGGTCGACGCCCTGCGCGCCGCCCACCACCTCAACCTCGGCCACGGTCTGGCGGTGCAGGCGCTGCGCAGCCGGATCCCCGCCGACGCGCAGTGCTCGGTCACGCTCAACATCCACCACGTGCGCCCCCTCACCCAGGACGCCGCCGACGTCGACTCCGCCCGCCGCATCGACGCGCTGGCCAACCGCGTGTTCACCGGCCCGATGCTGGAAGGCGCCTACCCGGACGACCTCCTCAAGGACACCGCCCAGCTCACCGACTGGTCCTTCGTCCACGACGGCGACCTGGCCGAGATCCACCAGCCGCTGGACTTCCTCGGTGTGAACTACTACTCGCCGACCCTGGTCTCCCGCGCCGACGGCAGCGGCACCCACAACTCCGACGGCCACGGCCGCAGCGCCCACAGCCCGTGGCCGGCCGCCGAGGAGGTGGCGTTCCACCAGCCGCCCGGCGACACCACCGCCATGGGCTGGGCGATCGACGCCTCCGGCATGTACGAGCTGCTGCGCCGCCTCGGCTCGGACTTCCCCGAGCTTCCGCTGATCATCACGGAGAACGGCGCCGCCTTCGACGACTACGCCGACCCCAACGGCGAGGTCAAGGACCCCGCGCGCATCGCGTACGTCCGTGACCACCTGGCCGCCGTCCACCGTGCCGTCCAGGACGGCACGGACGTGCGGGGCTACTTCCTGTGGTCGCTGCTGGACAACTTCGAGTGGGGTTACGGCTACAGCAAGCGGTTCGGCGCCGTCTACGTCGACTACCCGACCGGCAGGCGCATCCCCAAGGCCAGCGCCCGCTGGTACTCCCAGGTCGCCCGGACCGGCATTGTGCCCGGAGCCTGACAGCCCGGCCACCGACCTGGTGCGGCGTCCCACAGCCCGCATGTCGCCGCACCGCGGACCCGCCCCCGAACGCCCGCTCTCCCGGGCCCGGGGGCGGGCCTGTTTCCCGCGCGGCGGCCCCGGTCGGCCGGGCGGTAAACCGCCGGGCGACCGATCGTCACTCCAGCAGACCGAGCTCCGTGTCCGGCCGGCACTGCGGACACGGCTGCACCCCCTCGGCCAGGGCGCGCAGCGCCTGCTCGCGCGCGACGCCCCGGCTGCGCCGGCCGCCGCTCCAGCACCCGCCGACGTGGACGTAGACGGGGGAGCGGCCGCCGAGCCCGTGCTCGACCAGCCATTCCGCCTCCGGCGGCCCGTCGCGCTCCGCTCGCCGCCGGGCCACGGCGGCGCGATGCTCCTCCTGCGCGATCCACCCCCGGGTGCGCTCGAGGTCGCGCAGCTGCACCCTCTCCAGGAAGCGCAGAAGGGCGAGCCGTGAGGGCTCGGCATCGGACTCGGTCACGTAATCGAGTATACGTTCGAATGCTTGGGGCGGGTTCCGGCGACCCGACGAAACCGCGGGCAGGCTCCTCCTAGACTGGCCGGATGCCAGGCAGCAGGCCCGCGTCCCCGGGCGGAACCCGGACCCTCGCCGACACCTACCGCCGCTTCGGCGAGTCCGACGTGGCCAAGGCCTCGCCGCTGTCCGCGCACGTCGCCCTCGCCCTGAGCGCCTCCCCCCAGGCCCTGCGCGTCGTCGGCACGGCGCCCCCGCGCCGCCGTGGCCCTCGGCTGATCCTCGCCGCCCTGCACGACCTCGCCCTCGCCGGCCGGGCCCCCGCCCTGGCGGCCGCCTACCGCGCCGGGGACGCCGAGGCCGCCGCGGCGGCAGCGGTCGACAGCCTCCTGCGCAGCGCCGACGAGGTCGTGGCCACCGCCGCGCGACGCCGGACACCGGCCGACGTGACCGGGCGCCACACCGTGCTGCGCCCGCTCGTCGCAGAGGCCGCGCACCGCCTCGACGCCCGCGCGATCGCACTGATCGACCTCGACTGCGCCGCGGGCTTCAACCTCGACGTCCACCGCGCGGCCGTCGCCTACGACAACGGGCAGACACTGGGCGACCCCTCGTCGCCCGTGCGCCGCACGGCCTCGGTCGTGGGGGACCGGCCCCTGCCGGAACGAGACCTGCCCGAGGTCGTCGTCCGCCTCGGCCTCGACGCGCACCCCGTGGACGTCACCGACGCGACCGAGGCCCGCTGGCTGCGCGCGGGCCGGTGGCCGGACCGCCCGGAGGAGCTGGCCGCACTCGAGGCGGAGATCGCCCTGGCCGCCGCCGACCCCCCGCTGCTCCTGGTCGGGGACGTGCTCGACACCCTGCCCGAGGCGTTCGCGCGGGTCCCCGCCGACGCGCTCCCCGTCGTGACCACCACCTGGGCGCTCTCCCGCCTGCGCCCCCAGCGGCGCCTGCGCTTCCTGGGCCACCTGCGGGACGTCGCGCAGGCCCGGCCGGTCGCCTGGGTGTCCGCGGAAGGGGTCGGCGTCGCCCCCACGATCCCCACCCTGGGCGACCGGCCCGCCTCCGGCCACAGCATCCTCGGCCTCGCGCTGTTCGACGGATCGGGCACCCGGACCACGGCGGTCGGCCGGTGCTGGTCCCAGGGCCGCATCCTGAGCTGGCCGGCCGACGACGCCGACTGACTCCTCGCCCCGCCCGGGTCCCTACCGGTTCCGCCCTTCGGGTAGACGGTCGAGCCCCGGGGCGGACAGGTGCAGCACCTCGTAGCGTTCCGTCGCCTCCTCGTCGGCCGCGGACGTCCCCGCCCACAGCAGGAACCGCAGCAGCCGCCAGTGGTACGGGTCGACGGCCAGCGCGGCGGTGTGCACACCGTCGAGACGGGACAGGCGGCGCAGCTTCTCACTCTCCCGCTCGACCAGCGCGGACAGGCCAAGCCCCGTACCGTCCGGATCGGCGTCCGCGGCCACCGCGGTCAGCCGCCGCGACGCCGCCCGGACCGGAGCGGTGCGCGCCGGTCCGGCGTGGCAGGCGATGCCCGTCCAGTGCAGGACCTGGGGCCGGCCGAAGTCCCGCACGATGTTCTGGAAGCCGCCTCCGCCGACCAGGAAGTGCGCCATCGCCCCCGGCTCGTTCCACAGGTAGAACGGCGCGTACTGGTTGGCCGGGGAGCCGTCGACGCCGCGTTCACGGATCGCATAAGCCTTCAGCCCCAACCCGGCGCGGTCGTCCAGGACATGACCGCCCCTGGTCACGCGGTCGCGGATGATCCCCATGTCGTAGTCGGCGGGCAGGGTGATCTCGTACTGCTTGGCGTACACGGCGGTGACCTTCCGAAGGAGTGGGCGGGGAGGGCGGTGACCGGCGCGGGCGGTCAGGGGCGGACGTGCGCGGCGAGCAGCCCGAGCACACCGTCGACGGCCAGGTCGAACGGCTCGACCGAGGCGGCGGCCCGTGCCAGGACGTATCCGCCCTGCAGCACCGCCACCGTCGCCGCCGCCACGGCCCGCGGGTCCAGCCCCGCGTCCAGCTCGCCCCGTTCACACCCCTCGGCCAGCACCTGCGCGAGCCGTTCACGCAGCCAGGCCAGCGTCCGGTCGACCGGCTCCCGCAGCGCGGGGTCCGCCATGACCTCCGGATCCTGGGTGAGGCGTCCGATCGGGCACCCCTTCAGCACATCCCGTTCCCGGCGCAGGTAGGCGGTCACCCGCTCCACCGAGCCCCCGCTCCCGGACAACTCCTCCTCGGCCCTGGCGCGCATCTCCTCGGCCGTCCGGTTGACGGCGGCCAGCGCCAACTCCCGCTTGCCGGCGAAGTGGTGGTACATGCTGCCCTGGCCGACCCCGGCCCGCTGCTGGATGCCCTTCGGGCTGGTGCCGGTGTACCCACGCTCCCACAACAGTTCGCGGGTGCTTTCGACGAGACGTTCCGCTGCGTTCACGCGAGCACTGTACCTACTAGTAGGTACAGAATTCCGCGAATGATGCGGAGTTCGGCCGCGCGGTGTGCGTCGCAGGGCATGAGCACCATCCGACCTGTCGGACCCCATGCCTACGATCACCCGCATGTCGGATGCCTTCACGGTCCAGTGGGCCCACGAACGATGCCGAGCCCTGCGCAAGGCCGGCAAGGTGGGGGAGCGGCCGCCGGTCGCCTTCAGCGGCGCCCACACCTCCCTGCCCACCTGGTCACGTGCCCGCGCGGGCGACGAGGTCTACGCCCTCCACGTCGACCGGCGCGTCGTCCACGTCGTCACCCGGATGCGGGTGACGGACCGTGAGCGCGGCGCTTGCTGCGGCACCCCGCCCGCCACCTGGCAGGACCAGGCTCACCCCGGCCACGACGACTGGTGGATGCTGGGCGCTGACGGCTGCGGCGCCGAACCCGTGCACGTCGACGCCACACCGGTTTGTTTCGACATGCCCCTCCCCGGCGACCTCCTGTCGACCCTCACCTGGCGCAACCTCAAGGGCCGAACCCGTCGGCTCAAGCACGTGGTCGACGGCCGCCTGGAGAACTCGATCGGCATCCAGGGCTTCTACCGGCTCACCCCCGAATCGGCCGCCGACCTGGCCGAGTTCGTCCGCACCGGCACCTGAGGCGGTCGTGCGGGCCGCTGTCGGTCCCCGCCGGTAGCGTGCGTTCATGCCCCTCGACCACGATCTGGCCGCCCGTATGGCGCAGCCGGACTTCTGGCCCCTGTACTCCTTCGACGCCACGGCGGTCCGCGCCTACGACGATGCGCGGGAGGAGGCGGGAGAGGAGGACGAGGAGGAGTTCCGCACCCGCTTCCTGCCGGCCCAGGAGCTGGGCCTCGAGCTCAGGTTCGAGCCCGGCTTCTCGTACGTCGACCTGGCCGTGGTGCCCCCCGGAGTGGCGGAGCCCGAGATCGTGGGCTGGGACGACACCGCGCACTTCCACCCGCACGTCATGTCCTGGTCCGAGCTCGACCTGCTCTGCAGGGCGACGGCCCTCCATGACCCGACGCTGCGTCACCCGGGCCCGATGTCGGCCCTGCTGCTCCGCTTCGCCTTCCTCACCGAACAGGACGACCTCGACACGATCACCCCGTTCACCGATGCGGCCTTCGCCGAGGCGTTCCCCACCGGGGTCTCCGATGCCGTGGCGCTGTCCACCGGACCCACCGGCACCGCGCCTGCCGACACCGCGCACGGCGCCGCGCACGGCGCCGTGCGCGTCCGCGAGGAGACACGCGCCTGGTTCGACCAGCGGGACCTGCGCGGCACCGGCGTCACCTGGTCCACCCGCCCGGACGGCCACCGCGCCGTGCACCAGGAGGACGAGTCCGGGGCCCACCTGTACTCCTCGCGCGCACCCGAGGCGACCGAGGAGGAGTTCCCCTTCACCGCCTGGTCCCGGCTCCTGCGGGGCGCGACGGCGACCCTGGAAGCCGCCGGAGCCCACCCGGCCCTCCGCTGCCCCGAGACGCGCAGGGCCCTCGACCGCTGCGCCGAGCCGGACGGACACACCCAACTCGGCTCCCTGGCCACCACGTTGCGCGCGGCGGGACTGGGGGAGGGGCCACTGCTGCGCGCCGTCACGCGGCCGTCGTCACGGGCGGAGGCCGCCTGGGTGGTGGAGACCCTGGGAGGCTTCCCACAGGGCCGGGTGACGGCCGCCTGGTTCGGCCGGAGCCCTCTCGCGGACGCCCGCACCTGGTACCTCGACCTCACCCTGGCCGCCGCCGGACACGGAAGCCGCTTCGGCACGACGTTCGCCGCGGAACTCTCCGCGGCACTGGGGGACGCCGGCCTGGGCTGGGCGGAGACCACCGGCAGCACCTCCGTGCGGGACGCGAAAGGCAGCTACGTCCACACGTCGGACCTGCTGACGGTCCTTGTCAGGGACGACCTCCCGGCGGCAGCCCGCGTCATCGCACGCCGACTCCACGAACACGGCGCCCTACGGACGGCCGACCTCCGGCACTCCGGCGCACCCCGCGAGCGGGTACCGCTCCCCGAACCGTCGTAGGGCGCCGACGCGGGCCCTTGCACGGGAGGAGAGCCGGACCCGCCCGAGGTCGCAAGCCCTCCGGGCCTACCGCCGCCCGGCATCGAGCACATGGCCGATCGCGGCGGCGACGTCCGGAGCCACATGGGTCGGCCGGCAGGAGTTCCCGGCCCACGTCCGGCCGTTCGACACCCACACGCTCGGCAACCCGAGCGCGTCGGCCCCCGCGATGTCGGCGTGGGCCGAGTCGCCGATCACCCACGCGCCCGGCGCGCGGGGCACGGACGCCCCCACCGCGTCCGCGGCCGCCCGGAAGATCGCCGGGTCGGGCTTCGCGCAGCCCACCGCCTCGGACACCACCCACCCCTGCACCAGCCGGTCGAGCCCGGTACGGCGCAGTTTCGCCTCCTGCTGCGCCGTGCGCCCGTTCGTCACGACCACACAGGTCCAGCCCTCGGCCACAGCCCGCGTCAGTGCCTCCCGGGCACCGGGAATCAGGACCACCCGATCGGCCGCACCCCGGTCCACCAGGGCGCGCACCGCAGCGGACGAGGCCCGCCCGCGGTACCGGTCGAGAAGGGTCGCCGCGACGTCCTCGCGCGTGGCGTAGCCGCCCGCGTCGAGTGCCGTCGCCCACGCCAGATCGGCCGCGGGCAGACGCTGCTCCGCCAGGAACGCCGCGACGGCCGCACGGAAGGCGGCGTCGCGGTCGACCAAGGTGTTGTCCAGGTCGATCATCAGCAGACCTGCCCCGGCTGCTCCACGCCGCGTCATCGGCCAGTGCCCTCCGTCGTCCCCGCGCCATCGGCGCCGCACCGCTCGATCCTGGCAACCACGTACGCCACCCACTCGGGGACCCGCGCGAGAAGCTCCCCGTCCCAGGTCTCCTCGTGGTAGCCGCAGTGGAGATAGAGATGCCTGGCATGCCGCAGGACGGGCCGGAGCCCGGCCGGCAGACGGTCCAGCACCCAGTCCGCCGCGGTGTCCTTGCGGCCGATCCGGCCGGTGCCGAGCGTGTACCAGACACGGGCCAGGGTCAGCAGGACGTTGCGGGTGTCCTCCTCGACGCTGTCCAGCAGTCCGGGCACCGCCTCCCCGCAGGCCCGGACGATGTCCGCGTGCGGGACCTCGTCGAGCAGCCGGGCCGGTTCCGGCCCGGCGAGCGGGCCGTCACCGGCCAACGCCGTCGCGACCGTCAGCGCCAGGTCGGGCATGGGCCGCGGCCGCGGCACCAGTCCGGCCTCGTACGCGTCCCGAAGCCACTCGCCGTAGAGGAAGTCGCCCTCCGGCGGGTACCGCCACGGTCGCACCTGCGACAGGACGACCACGGTGACCTCGAGCGGACGCAGCCCGTTGCGGGAACCCGAGACCGGCAGCAGTCCGGCGAGCAGGGCCCGCCGTCGCCGCTCGTCCATCCCCGTGCGGGTGACGAGCAGCACGTCGACGTCGCTGGCCGGCCTCCACCCCCCGAGCACGGCGGACCCGTGCAGGTAGGCGCCGGCCAGGCCGCTCCCCAGCACCTTGTCGGCGAGGCGCACGACTTCCCGTGTCTGGTCCACCCCACGAGCATCGCCGGTGCCGCCCTCCGGCGCACCGCCTTTCCGGCGGCCCGACCCGTCGACCCGGCCCGCGGGCCCCGGAGTGTCCGGCGACCGTCAGCCGGAGAACTCCACCGACAGATGCTCCGACAGCGCGCCCAGGAAGTCCGCCGCGTCGAAGATCTCGCCCGCCGAGGCCACCCCCTTGGTGCGGATACGGCCCGAGAGGATGCGCTCCACCGCCTCGACGGCCAGCGGGGCGGTCACGGCGTAGATGTCCCGGCCCCGCGCCACCGCCCGGCGCTCGACCCCGTCCTTGCGCACGACCACGTCGACGAGGAACGTTTGCGCCGAGCGGCCTCGCGCGTCGGAGGCGGACGCCACGGGGGAGGGGGTGTCGGGGGAGGCGATGTCCCGGGCGGCCTCGACGGTCATGTACGTGCGGACCTCGGGCACCCGCAGGTGGCTCGGCACGGTGACGATGTCGGCCATCGAGAACTCGCCGATGACGGCACGCCGCCCCATCGGCTCCGGGAAGTTCCAGGTCGTCGTGGGCGCCGCGTCGTCCCGGTACTCCAGGCGACCGGCGGCGTAGCGGACGCGGCGGCCGTCACGACGACGGCGGGACACGGCGCCCGCGGCGCGGGTGCCGGCCGTCGGGTGCCAGTGGTCCAGCCCGTACGCGATCTCCACCTCGTCGGCGGACGTCCAGTCCCCGAGTGCCGCGGTGGCCAGCAGGTCGCCGAGCCCGCCGTAGAAGGCCATCGCCGGAACGACCACCGCACCCGCCTCACGGGCACGGTCCGCGAAGCCCTCGAAGGTGTCGGCGTTCGCCTCGATCTCGGCCGCCACGTCCACGTAGGGGATGCCCGCCCGCAGCGCCGCCTCGACGACGGGGGCCGCGGTGTCGGCGAACGGCCCCGCGCAGTTCACGACGGCAGCCGCGCCGGCCAGCGCGCGGTCCAGGGAGGCGGCGTCACCGGCGTCCGCCGGACGGGACCGTGGACCGCCCACCGAGGCGGCGAACTCCTCGAGGCGCACGGCGTTCCGGCCGCTGAGCACGGGGACCAGGCCGCGGGCCGCCAACTCGGCCACGACGAAACGGCCGGTGTGCCCGTACGCCCCGAACACCACTACCTGGCGCATGACTTCTCCCTCGTCACCGGGCGGAGAGCCGAAGTCCCTCCGTCTGACCCGTCGCGCCCATCCTTGCGGGGGAGTCAGCGCGATCGTGAGTGTCTGGAACGACACGACGCGTACACTTCCGGACATGGACCACACCGTGGCGGTCGCTGTCACCGACGGCATGCTGAACTTCGAACTCGCCCTGGCACTGGAGGTGTTCGGCAGCCCGCCCGATGCCGTGAAGGGCCCCTGGTACCGGCTGGTCGTCTGCGCGCCCCGGCCCGTGGGCAGTGGCCGGTTCCTCCTGGAACCGGACCACGGCCTCGAGAGGCTGGCGGACGCCGACACCGTGATCGTGCCGGGCTGGGCCGACATCGAGCAGCCGCCGCCCGCCGAACTCCTGACCGCGATGCGCGCCTCCCACGAGGCGGGCGCCCGCCTCGTGTCCCTGTGCACCGGGGCGTTCGTGCTGGCGGCCGCCGGCCTGCTGGACGGCCGCCGCGCCACCACGCACTGGGCGCACACCGCCGACCTCAAGGCCCGCCACCCCGGCGTGGACGTCGACCCCGACATCCTCTACGTGGACGACGGCCGTGTGCTGACCTCCGCGGGCAAGGCCGCCGCGATGGACCTGTGCCTGCACCTGGTCCGCCAGGACCACGGCTCCGCCGTCGCCAACGCGGTCGCCCGTCGGCTGGTCGTCCCGCCCCACCGCGACGGCGGCCAGGCCCAGTTCGTCACCACACCGGTGCCGGCCCCCGCCCAGCACCCGCTGGCCGACCTGCTGCCCTGGGCCATGGAGCGGCTCGACCAGCCGATCACCGTGGAAGACCTCGCCCGCCGGGCCGGCATGAGCTCCCGCCACCTCACCCGCCACTTCCACTCGGTCAGCGGCACCACCCCGCTGCGGTGGCTGCTCACCCAGCGCATCCGCCGCGCCCAGGAGCTCCTGGAGACCACCGACGACGGCGTCGACACCATCGCCACCGCCACCGGCATGGGTACCGCCACCACCCTGCGCCGCCACTTCCACCGCACGGTGGGCGTGCCCCCGGACACCTACCGCCGCACCTTCCGCGCCCGGCCCCGCTGACGGGACGCCCGCCCGCAGCCCCCCTTTTGGATGCCTCGCTGGGTCCCACCACGCCGCCTCGCCCCGTACCCGCCGCACCCCCGTCTTCCGTACCCTGGTCCCATGCCGACCGCGCCCGAGCCCGCCGCCGACCCCCACGCCTGGGCGAGCCAGGACGCCCGTGCGGCCGTCGAGGACTACCTCGATGCGCTGAGCCGCGGCGGGTACGCCCCCGCGACGCGGCGACTGCGCGCCGGACTGCTGGGCGAGTTCCTCGACCACGCCCTCGACGCGGAGGGGACCGTCGCCCTCAGCGCCGGTCAACTCCTGGACCCCGACCGGGCGTCGGCGTGGCTGGAGGCGGCCGCCGCGGGGGAGACCCGTCGGCGGAACACCCTGCGGGGACCGGACGCCCGGGCGTCGGAGGAGTCGCAGCGCGCCCGCGCCCAGAGCTACAACAGCCTCGCCGCCCACCTCGGAGCCCCGCACCGCCTCGACGTGGCGCCCCAGGGCATCGGCGAACGGCTCACCCCCACCGAGGCGGACCGGCTCCTGCACACCCTCGCCGTCAAGCGCCCCTCCGGCGCCAACGCGGCCACCAGCATCCGCACCGCCGCGGTGGCCGCCCTCGTCGCCGGCACCGGACGCACCGTCCCGGAACTGCACCGGCTGCGCACCGCCGACATCGACCTTCCGCGACGCCTCGTCCACCTCGACACCGGCCCGGAACCCCTGGACGCCCGCACGGCCGAGATCCTCGGCCGCTGGCTCGACGTCCGCGGCCACATCACCGACCGCCTCGAGGGCAGCGACCCGGGCCACCTGTGGATCCCCACCAAGCCCGGACGCCCCCGCGACGGCGCCCGGGCCCTCAAGCCCGGCATCGCCCGCGCCGCCGTCCGCACGCTCCACGCCGCCCACCGCAACCTGGTCCTGCAACTCCTCGGCCGTCCCGTGCGGCCGGGCGCGCTGCTCCCGACGGACTGACCCGGATCGGCTCCAGCCCCTCCCTCCCGAACCGGACCACCGGCTACCGTGCACAGATGAACGCCGCACTGCCCGCCGACGTGACCGAAGCGCTGGACGCCGTCCTCGGCCCCGACAACGCCGTCCACGCCGCCTTACGGGCCCAGATACCGCACCTGACCGTCCGCACCCGCTGCACCTGCGGATGCGGCAGCGCCTACTTCCAGCTCGACACCGAGACCGTGGAACGCGCCCCCACCGGTCCCGGCACGGCGATCGCCGCCGAGGCCCGGTTCGTCATGGAGGACGGAACCTGCCCCGGTGAGGTCCTGCTGTTCGTCCAGGACGGCTGTCTCTCCTGGCTGGAGGTCTGCACCTGGAGCGACGACACGGAGGTCTCGCTCGCGACCACCCTCCACCGGTTGCGCCCCGTCCGCTGACCGGCCCGCTCCCAGGGCGAGCGGTCCCGCACCACGGCGAGGGCCGGTCCGACGCGGGGGAGAGCCGTCCGCCGCGGGCCCTCCGCCGCGACGAAAGCCGCCGGACGCGGTGGGCAGGCGCCGTCGGACGCGGCGGGGCCCTCATACGCGGCGAGGCCCGCGACCGCCCTCGGCCGCCCCGCGCCCTCCGAGGCGCTCCCCGGCAGCGTGGCGCACCCGCCGTGTCCGCCCGCCCTCGGCCAGTACCCGCAGGACCTCCGACGGCGCCGCCACGGCGACGACCCGCCGCTGGAACCAGTCCGATGCCCGAAGCACCGCCTCGCGCCCCCACGACCGGCCGAGCACCACGGCACGCAGGAGCCGCCACTCCTCCACACGCCGGGCCAGGAAGGCATCCCCTCCCACCACCTCCAGCAGCGTCTCCGTCCAGGCCCCGAACCCCGGCTCGGTGAGCAGCACGGCCGCCCGCCGGTCCAGATGCTCCAGGACTGCCGACCGTGCCATCACCTCGTCCTGATCGGAGAGCACCCGCCGGACGAGCGCGAGCTCACCCCCTTCGCCCACCTGCCCGAGCGCGGCGCGGTACGCGGCGTACCGCCGGTGCTCGCTCGGCTCGCCCAGCTCCCCGGGGCCGTCAGGTCCGCCGTGCCCGGACGCCCCGCCCTCGCTCACGCGGACAGGGCCTGATCCTGGCCGTCGGTCTCCGGCGCGGCGGCCGCCGCCAACGCGTCCAGGGACAGGTCCAGCGCGGCGGCCAGGGCCGCGATGGTGAAGAAGGCCGGGGTCGGCGCCCTTCCCGTCTCGATCTTCCGCAGGGTCTCCGCCGAGACGCCTGCCGCTGCCGCCACGTCTGCCATGCTCCGGTCGCCACGAGCGCGGCGCAGCAGCGCACCGAACCGCTCGCCGCGTTCACGTTCCCAGGGGGTCAGAGGAGTTCGCACCATGACCGTGATACTAATACCGGTATAAGTATTGGGTCGAGGTGGACGCCTCCGAGACAGGAGTTCCAGGACACATGGTGGAGATCAAGACCGACGCCGCGCTCGACGCGATGAGGGAAGCGGGGCGTGTGGTGGGACAGGCCCTGGCCGCGGTCCGGGAGGCGGCCGCCGTGGGGGTGTCCCTGCGAGAACTGGACGAGGCGGCCCGTGAGGTCCTGCAGAAGGCGGGCGCCACCTCCCCGTTCCTGGGGTACCGGCCCTCCTTCGCCCCGGTCCCCTTCCCCGCCGTCATCTGCACCTCGGTCAACGACGCCGTCGTCCACGGCATCCCCACCGCCTACCGCCTGGCCGACGGCGACCTGGTGAGCGTCGACTGCGGCGCCCGCCTCGACGGCTGGACCGGCGACGCCGCGATCACCTTCACCGTCGGAACGCCACGCCCGGCCGACGTCGCCCTGATCGACGCCACCCGCCGCGCCCTGGACGCGGGCATCGCCGCCGCCCGGGTGGGCGGCCGGATGGGCGACATCTCCCACGCCATCGGCTCCGTCGCCCGCGAGGCCGGTTGCGGCATGCCCGCCGACTTCGGCGGTCACGGCATCGGCCGCCAGATGCACGAGGACCCCCACGTCCCCAACCGGGGCCGCTCCGGCCGCGGTTATCCGCTCCGCCATGGCCTCGTCCTCGCCATCGAACCCATGCTCATGGCCGGCGGCAACGACGCCTACCGCACCGACCCCGACGGCTGGACCCTCCGCACCACCGACGGCAGCCGCGCCGCCCACATCGAGCACACGGTCGCCATCACCGACCAGGGCCCCCGCGTCCTCACCCTGCCCTGACGACGTCCGCCGAGCGCCGCTGCGCCCTTTCGCCCCCGCAGTCGAAACTTGCGAGATCCAGCGAAAGTCGATCCTGACCCATCCCCCGCGAAAGTCGGGAGCCCGTACCCTTCTCCTCTCCGCAGGGTCCGCCCCAGATCCACGACCTGCACCATTCACCCACTCCCAAGCGATCTTCCACGCAACGACTTTCGCAACACCGGTCGAAAGTATTGACACACCATGCGGACCGTCACGAAACTCGGCGTTCTGCAAGACCGCCCGGGTGTCCCACGACCGCCCGGCGTCCCGCCAGCCTTCGGCAGGAGGAGTCGTGCACGACGAGAAGAGCCCCGTCCGGGGGCCGAGCCGCAGGGGCTTCATCGGCGGCACGGGAGCCCTGGTCGCCGCCACCTCGGGGCTGCTCCTGCCCGGCACGGCCCATGCCGACACGACGGTCACGGCCAACCGGACCGGCACGGACAGCGGGTTCTTCTACTCCTTCTGGACCGACGCCCCCGACACCGTCTCGCTGACGCTGCAGCCGGGCGGCGCCTACAGCACCACCTGGCGCGACACCGGCAACTTCGTGGCCGGCAAGGGATGGAGCAACGGCAGCCGCCGCACGGTGCGTTACTCCGGAAGTTTCTCGCCCTCGGGCAACGCCTACCTGTGTCTGTACGGGTGGACCGCGAACCCCCTGGTCGAGTACTACGTCGTCGACAACTGGGGCGCCTACCGTCCGACCGGCTCTCCCCGGGGCGCCGTCACCAGCGACGGCGGCACCTACGACATCTACCAGACGACCCGGTACAACGCGCCGTCCGTGGAGGGCACGAAGACCTTCAGCCAGTTCTGGAGCGTCCGTCAGCAGAAGCGCACGGGCGGCGCCATCACCACGGGCAACCACTTCGACGCCTGGTCCCGCGCAGGCATGGAGCTCGGCAGCCTCAGCCACTACATGATCATGGCCACCGAGGGCTACCAGAGCTCCGGCACCTCCAGCCTCACGGTCGGCTGAAGGCTCCCCGCACCCTCGGGTCACCCCGCTGCCCGCGCGGCCCGTCCCGTCCGCCTCCAGCAGCGAGCTCCCGGAGCGACGACACGCACGGACCCGCGCGAACGCACCGCTCACCGTGCCTTCTTGTTCCAGCGGAGTATGGAGGAGAACACCGACGGGATCGTCGGCCCACACGAACGAGAGGACACCCGCATGCGCAGGTTCAGCACGGGCCGCACCGTGATCCGCCGGGACGTGCACCGCTCCGGCCGGGTATGGAGCGAGCACGCGCTGCGCGTCATCGAGGACACCGGCGAGACCCTTCTGGCGGCCTGTCCACCAGGCGCCGAGACCCGCTGGCCCACTCTCTACGCCCGGGCCCGCGCGGACGAGGACCGCTCGATCCGGCTGGCCGCCTTCGACGCGATGGCGGCCGACACCTGGGAGCTGACCGCCGCGACCTGGCAGCAGACCGAGGTACTGCTGTGGAGGCCGCAGCACGCCTGGTTCAGCGTCAACGCCCTTTACACCGACGCCGGACTGCGGACCTGGTACGTGAACTTCGAGCATCCCGCCACCCGCACCCCCGACGGCTACGACACCCTCGATCTCACGGTCGACCTCCTCGTCGCCCCTGACCTGACCACCTGGCGCTGGAAGGACGAGGACGAGTACGCGCACGTGCGCCGCCTCGGCATCGTCACCGACGCCGAGCACGAAGCCGTGACCTCCGCCCGCGACGAGGCCCTCGCCATGATCGAGGAACGTTCCGGCCCGTTCGCCGACGCCGCCGCCTGGCAGACATGGCGTTGGGACTCCCTGTGGCCCACCCCGCGCCTGGGCGACGGGCGCGACGAGCAGTGATCGGACGTCTCCCGCTCGACGAACAACTCCTCGCCCTCCGGTCCACGCTCTCCCGCAACGAGGTCCTGCTGGACGTCCTGGACCGCACACAGCAACTGCGGCTGCCCGGCTGGTACCTGACGGCCGGCTGCCTCTTCCAGACGGTCTGGAACGTGGTCACCGGCAGACCCCCCGCCGACGGCATCAAGGACTACGACCTCTTCTACTTCGACGACCACGACCTCTCCTGGGAGGCGGAGGACGCGGTCATCAGGACCGGCGAGGCGGTCTTCGCCGGTCTGCCCGCCGAGGTCGAGATCCGCAACGAGGCCCGTGTGCACCTCTGGTACGAGGAGAAGTTCGGCGTCCCGTGCCCCCCGTACACCTCCACCGAGGCCGCGATCGACAGCTTCGCCGCCACCACCTGCTGCCTGGGCGTGCGCCTCGACCCGTCAGGGCGATGGCGGGTGTACGCACCCCACGGTCTCGCCGACGTCTTCAACCTCGTCGTACGCCCCAACCCGGTGCTCGCACCGCGTGAGGTCTACGAGACCAAGACGTCCCGGTGGCGCCGCAGGTGGCCCGAACTCACCGTCCTGGACTGGTCCGCCGGGACAGGTGAACTTCCCCCGCCCGGCTTCGCGGGCCAGGGAAGCCAGGGGCGGTGAGCGACCGGGAGATGGCGTGCGCATAACATGCGCACGCCATTCACCCGTCGACATGTCATGTCCTTACGAGGAGCACCATTCGTGGCCACCGACCAGCCCGACCCGCACAGACCCGGCAGCCCCGAGGCCGGCCTCCCGTCGGCCACCCACCCGGGGCCGCCCCCGGGCGGCCCCGCTCGGCGGGCCCGGAACGACTCGGACGGCGGATCTGCCCCGCAACCCACCGTCGGCAGGCCCGCCTACGACCGGTTCGCCATCGCCGCCCTGGCGTCCGGCGTCCTGTGCTTGGTCCCGCCGCTCGGTCTGATACTCGGTGTGATCGCCCTCGTCGGTATCAGAAGGACCGGTCGGCGTGACCGGGGCCCGGCTCTCGCGGGGATGGCTCTCTCCGCCACCGGCACGCTGCTCATGGTCCTGTTCTTCACCACTACGGGCGGCGAGGCCCTGCGCGAGAGGCTGCTCAAGGGTCTGGGGCAGGGCTCCGGACAGACCTCCGTCACGGCCGGCCTGGAGCCCCGTGACTGTTTCGACGAGCCCGGTGCGCCGAAGGACCCGGCGGATCTGGCGACGTACGTGGTCGCCGACATCGACGAGGCGTCCTGCGAGGACCCCCACGACGGTGAGGTGTACGGACGCTTCGATCTCCCGGCCGGCGCGTTTCCGGGGGACGGCGAGGTGGTCGCCGTGGTCGACAAGTGGTGCACGGAGCGGACGAGTTCCTACAGTCCGGACGCCTGGAAGCTCTTCGGGCGTGCGCGCTTCAACTTCTACCCTCCGTCGGAGGAGGACTGGGCCCGCGGCGAGCGCGGTGCCGTCTGCGCGTTCGCCCCGGCGGAGTACGGCGACCGGCTCACCGGGTCGCTCCGTCAGGACGGTGACGCGCTCGACCGTCACCAGCGGGCCTATCTGGATGCCGCAGGCCAGTTGAACGCCGCTCTGGCCCGAGTGCCGCTCGTCGACGTGGAGGAAACCCTCGTCCACCACCAGGAGTGGGGATCCGACGTCGCCGGCTACCTCGGGCTGTTCGCCCAGGATCTGCGGGACCACAAGTGGGAAGGGGAGGCTGCCCCGCTGGCCGCCGAACTCGCCGAAGAGGCCGACGGCGTTCGCGGCGAGTGGGAGAAGCTGGCGATGCTGGAGGACGTCGACGAATTCTGCGACCAGTGGGCCGTGGCCGAGCAGACGGTGGCGGACGACGTCGCCGGAACGGTCGCCGCGCTGCGCACCCAGCTGAAGCTGTCCACGCGCCGTCCCGTCACCACCGAGTACCAGTACCCGCCGTCGCCCCTGCTGTTCTGAAGAGCTGTGCTCAAGAAGACCGGGGGCGCCGAGCGACGGAAGACTCAGCGGGCGGGCAGCGGGTCCGACCCCGGCTGCCACTCCCGCCTGAGCAACCCGAAGACCCACGAGTCGGAGACCTCGCCGTTGACGACGCAGTCCTCCCGCAAGGTTCCCTCACGCACGAAGCCGAGCTTCTCCAGCACGCGTGCGGAGGCCACGTTCCGCGTGTCGGTCTCGGCCTGGACGCGATTGAGGTCCAGCGTGTCGAACGCCCACCGCAGCATGGCGCGCGCGGCCTCCGTCGCGTAGCCGTTGCCCCATGCGGCCTCGCCGTAGCAGTAGCCGAGCGAGGCGCTGCGGTACTCCGGATTCCACCCGGCCAGGGTGCACCAGCCGATGAACGCCCCGTCGGAAGCACGCTCCACGGCCAGCCGCGTCCCCGTGCCCTCCCGTTCCATCTGCCGGCACACCTCGAGGAACCTGTCAGCGCGTGCGCGGTCGGTCCACGGCGGCGAGTCCCAGTAACGCAGAACGTGGGCGTCGCTGTGCAACGTGAAAAGGTCGTCCGCGTCCGTCCCCTTGAAAGCACGCAGTCGAAGGCGAGCGGTCTGCAACGCCGGGACGGGCAGCGACGTTCCCATGTGGCCTCCCCTGATCGGTGACCGGCCCATCAGACAGCCACCCCGTACCACTCGCAACGGGTTTTCCCGGCGGGTCGGCACAACTGGTGGACGGTGTGGCCGGTCCTGGTCGCCGTACTCGCTGTAGCCGTGCCGGGTGGCACTGCGTCCAGTGCAAGAGGTACGCGCCGCAGCGCAGCGTGTCGTCGCCCTGTTCGTCACCACGTGCCGCACGTTCACGAAGGCCGCGCTGGGTCCGGCGCCGCGCCAGGACATCGTGGCGCTGCACCGTGACCTGCTCGGCTCGTGGGTGAAAGGCGCGCATCTTGAGGCGCTCATCCCGCTGAACGGCAGCGGTGGCGGCCCGAGGCGGCGCCCTCCGGCCTGATGACGGGGTGTGGCCAGGCGCGGTGCGGTGCGCGCTACGTGAGGGAGGGCGGCAGGGCGGCACCGGCACCAACCACCTGGACCAACGGAACAACGTTTCGTTGGTCAGTGATAAGTTGTCCCGCATGTCTTCCGATGTTCGGGATGCTGCCCGCAGGCGGTTGTCCGCTCTGACCGCGCCCGCGGACGTGGCAGGCGGTGAGGTCGCGGCGGTTCGGCTCGAGGAGGACTCCGCCCTGATAGGGCGCTTCCTCGCGACGGTCGGCACCGCTGCGGACGGCGCAGACGGTGCGGACGGGTCGGGTCGAGCGGCTGTCGAGGACAGTGGGGCGGCGCTGAGTCTGCTGGAGAGCATGCGGGCGGCGCTGGACGAGGTGGAGGCGCAGGTCGTCATGGAGGCGCGTCGCCGCGGTCTGGACTGGCGGCAGATCGCCCGCCACCGGGGCCTGAACTCTTCCCAGGCGGCCTCCCAGCGCCATCAGCGGCTGGTGACGCGGCTGGAAGAGATCCGCCAGGGCGTCAGGTAAGGGAGAAGTCGGTGACGCATCAGCAGCCAGAGCTTTTCGCTGCCGTCGATTCGCTTCTCGCCGCGGTCGACGACGGCCGTCTGCTGCCGGCCCCGGCCGAGCGGAGGCGGCTGCGGGAGGCGGCAGGGCTGAGTGAGGCGGCCGTCGCCCAGGCCCTGGGCGCGCGGGTGGCGAGCGTCCAGGCGTGGGAGGCCGGCCGCTCGGAGCCCAAGGGGGAGCGCCTGGAGGGTTACCGCCGACTGCTCGACGGGCTGGCTGCCCGCCATCCCGCCCCCGCCGGCCCTGCGGCTCCCGCCCCCGGGAGCAACGCCCAGGCTCTCGCCCCCGGCGGCGCTGCGACTCCGCCCTCCGGAACGGCTGCCGCTCCCGCCCCGGGCGGCACCACCGCGCCTCCCGCTCCGGGCACCGCTGAGGCTTCAACCTCCGACACGGTTGCGGATCCGCCCCCCGCAACGGTTGCGGATCCGCCCCCCGCAACGGGTGCGGCTCCGACCCCCGGAGCTGCCGCGACCGCGGGCCCCGCTGAGGCTCCCGCCCCCAGCGACCCCCCCGCTCCCGCCACCCCCGCCGCCGCGCCCGCGACGTCCCGCCCGTCACGCACCGCCCCGCCGTCGCCGCCCCGCCGTCCCGCCGCGCGGAAGCCCGCCCGGGCCGGGGCGAAGGCCTCGACGCCGGCCGGAACCCCGGCGGCTGCCGGCGACCGCAAGGCGTCTCCCGCCCCCGCCCCGCCAGCGGACGACCCCCGCTTCGCCAACGGCCCCCTCGCCGTCCTCGACGCCGACCCGAACGGTAAGGTGCAGGCGTACTGCACCGGCGGCCTCGTCCTCGACGTGCCTGCCACCACCCTCCCCGCCCTCGTGGAGTGGACGCTCGACGAGGCCAGGCTCGGCCAGCCCAGACTGTCCGGGCCCGGCAAGGACGCCGACCCGCTCCTCGTCCTGACCCGGACCGCCCTTGAGTGCTACGGCCTGCCCACGGCCCTCACCGACGCCGAACGGCTCGCCGGACGCCTCCCCGAGAGCCACAAGGCCGTCAAGCAACTCGCCCGTGCCCACTGGCAGCTCACCAAGCGCGGCCTGGGCCCGTGGGCGCGGATCTACCGCCCCGCCCAGGGCGCGGAGCGCTCCTGCGTCCAGCTGTGCGTCCCGGCGTGGAACGCTCTGGACACTCGCCACTGGGGTGAGGCCGCCGACCTCGCCCCGGCCGACCTCGCCCGGGTGCTCGGCCTGTACGCCTCCCGCGTCACGACACCCCGCGGCTCCACCGCCGTGACCGGCCTGGAACTGATGACCGCCCTGCACCCGCCCACCCGCGCCTCCGCACCCGACGCCGAGGGTAGACGGCACTCCGAGTACAACCCCGGCTCGCTGGGCAGCCACCCCGTCGACCCGGCGCCGTGCGAGGCACCGGACGGCCACCCCGTCCTGGCCGACCTCCCGCGCTTCCACATCCGCGGACCGGAGCAGAAGCTGTTCGAGGAGGCCTACGACTGGGCCCGCCCCATGACGGACGACGAGTGCACCCTGCGGCACCTGGTCGGCATCGACGTCAACATGGCCTTCGCCGCCGGCGCCAACGGCCTGACCGTCGGCCTCGGGGCGCCCACCCACGTCACGCGCCCCGAGTTCGACCCCAAGCTGCCCGGCAGCTGGCTGGTGGACCTCTCCCACGTCGACCTGTCACGGGTCAAGGTGGGCAAGGAGTGGGTCCGGCTGGACGCCGACCTGCTGCCCTCCCCGTTCACCCCCAAGGGCGAACGACCCGGCGGCCCGGCCTGGTACGCCACCTCCACCGTCGCGTACGCCGTCGAACTCGGCTACGACGTGCAGCCGTTGGAGGCCTATGTACGCCCCGAGAACGGCCGCTACCTGGACGGCTGGTACCAGCGACTGCGCGACGCCTACCTCGCCACGATGGCCGACCTCGGTGTCCACCCCGACATGCCTGCGGCCGACTTCCTCACCGCGATGCGCCACCACAAGAAACGCGACCCGCACCTGGCGATCGTCGTCTCCGCGATCAAGGCCACCGTCAAGGGCGGCCTGGGCAAGCTGCGCGAGCGGCCCCGCGGCGAGGGCTGGCGACCGGGCCTGCCGTGGCGCGCCCTGTCCCGGCCGACATGGCGGCCCGACATCCGCGCCGCCGTCATCTCCCGCACCCGGATCAACCTCCACCGCAAGATCGTCAAGCACGCGGCGTTCACCGGCCGGTATCCCGTGGCGGTCCTCTCCGACTGCGTCGTCTACGCCGCCGCCGGCCCCTCGCCGCTCGACCTCCTGCCCTACCGCGACGGCAAGCCGCTGCCCGGCGGCTTCAAACTCGGCGTCAATCCCGGCCTGGTCAAGCACGAAGGCACCCAGAGCGTCCTGTGGGGCGAGGAGGTCCGCGAACGGTTCGACGCCCCGGACCTCAACCTCGCCCGCTACATCAAGGACGGCAGCGTCACCGACACCGACACCGGCGAATAGGGGAGAGGACAGGCGATGAGCATGTTCGCGGACGGCCTGGACGCCGCCGTCGAGAAGGCGTTCACCCGCCCGGCGCCCAGAAGGGCGGGCACGCAGATGCGCTACCTGGTCAAGCAGCTCGGCGGCACCAAACCGGTCGCCCAACTGCTGCGCGTCTCCCAGCGCACCGTGGAGCGGTACGTGAAGAACCAGATCAAGAAGCCCCGCCCCGACCTCGCGGCGCGCCTGGAGCGAGAGGTCAGGAAGCGCTGGCAGCCGCAGGTCCGGGCCAAGGCCAGGGCCAGGGCCGCCACCACCGACGGCATCGTCATCGACACCCGGGCCCGCCTCGGCTACACCGCGCCGATCGGGTCGACCGACCAGGACCGCGTCCGGCACCTGACCGTCGCCCTGTCCCCGCAGCACGCCGCCCGCCTCTTCGACGCCCACCAGGCCGGTGCGGGCGACCAGCAGCTCCAGCAGATCGCCGCCGAAGCCCTCAGGGAGGTCTACTTCCAGGACAACGGACGCCGCGCCGGCAGCCTGGAGGAGGTCCGCTTCACCGACGTGGAGCACCTGGAGTTCGAGCTCTGACAGCTGCCGGTCGCAGGTCCGGGGGCCGGCCGCCGACACCCCGCCGGGGCGGAGCCGCCGGCCCCACCCCGACGGGGCGAGGCCGACGACGGCTCGAGCGGGTCAGCGGTTGGTCCACAGGTTCCAGAAGAAGGTGCCCTCGGCGCACTGGTATCGGTCCCAGTGCCCGCGGTCGATGCCCTGCTGGCCCGCCGTCTGGCAACCGCCCAGGGTGACGTACTTGCCGCGATGGACGTCGAGGCTGTCGGCCGCCCGCACGGCGGCCGCACCGTGGGGCGCGGCGAAGGCGGGCGCCGCCGAGGCCGCACCGATCGCGAGCGCCGTGATCGTCGCGAAAGCCGTGAGTGCCGTGCGTACACGCATGATGAAGCCCTTTCGGAAGGTGGGTTCGGTCCCGCCGGGCGGCGTGCGCCGGCACGGCCGGGACCAGGATCGGAACCGGCCGACGCTCACCCTCGGGGGTGATCCGTCCAGCCGGTACGCCGAGTTTGCGCAGGAAGGAGCGCTTTCACCACCGGATCCCGCTTGATTCACCGATGTCGGGACAAATAGGGTTCTGACCTGCTGGGACGTCATCGTCCCGGGAGGCGGGACGGTCGTGTGGGACCGCGTCGCCCGTTGTCCTGCTCGGCGGAAGGGCCCATCGATGACCGGTTCGCGGCCGGAGCGCGACGCGGCGGTACGGAATCTGGCGAACGCGCTGCGCGGACTCCAGCAGCGGTCGGGCCGCACGCTGCGTGCCCTGGAGGCGCAGGTCCGCATCAGCGACTCGTCGCTCTCGCGCTACTTCCGGGGCGAGAGCGTGCCGGTCTGGTCCGTGGTGCGCGACCTCTGCCGGGCGATGGGAGCCGACCCGGCCGAGTTCCGCGCCGCGTGGGAGGCCGCCGACCGCGCCCGCCGTGGCGAGGAGGGCGAGGCGCGCCCCCTCGATCCCGGCCTCCGTCCCGCCCTCGATAAATCCCTCGACGCCGCCGTCGACGCGGCACCCGAGGCCGCCGCAGGCCCGCCGCGGCGCCGCGGTCGGGCATGGTGGCGCCGGCCGGGCGGAGGGCTGACCCGCGGTGGGGTCGTGGCGGTGGCCGCGACGGCGACCGCCGCGGGAAGCCTGGTGACCTGGATGCTGGCGGCCCTGCTGCTTCCCCTGGGCGGGCTGGACGCCCCACAGGCCCAGGGCGCCCCGGGCGAGGCCGGTGTCGTCGTCCACAACGCGGAGAAGGTGTGCCGGAAGCCCCGCACGCACGACTGCGCCCTCTCCCTGGCCTACGACCCCTACCGCCCCTACGTCAGATCCAACGCCGCGGGCCGGGTCTGGCACCACGACCTGCTCCAGGCGCGCTGCACGGTCGCCGACGGCGTCACCGTCACCGACGAGAACGGCAAGCACAGCAGCATCTGGATCCAGGTCACCCGTGACGGCGGGCAGGTGTGGCTCCCCGGAATCCGTGTCGCCCCCGACGAACTGGACCAGCTCGCCCGGCTGCTGCCCCGCTGCACCCCCTGAGCGGAGCGCCCTTCGATCGACGGAGCATCACCTGCCGGGCCGGGCCGGCCCGGGCGTCGGTCTACCGGCTCGGCTCCTGACCCTGCCCTCCGCCGAACCGGTCGGCGGCCAGTTCCTGGTTGAGGGTCTGCAGGAAGTCCGCCACCGTGGCGAGCTGCTCGGGCGTGAACTGCTCCATCGCAGCCTCGGTGCTGCGCGCCAACGGGCTGAAGTACTGGCGGGCCAGCGCGCGCGCCGCCGGCTTGTACTCCAGGTGCACCACCCTGCGGTCGGCGCTGTCACGCGTCCGGCCGATGTGTCCGGCCCGCTCCAGCCGGTCGATACAGGCGGTGACCGCGCCGGAGGTGAGGCTCAGGCGCTCGGCCAGTCGTGAGGGTGTCATCGGGCGGCCCTCCGTGACGGCGGAGTCCATGACGGCGGCCAGAGCGTGGACGTCGGTGGCGTGCAGCCCGTGACTGTGCGCGAAGGAGTGCGCGCGCCGGTTGGTCTCGCTGGTCAGCGTCCGTAGCAGGACGGCGAAGGCCTGCAGGTCGTGCGCTGAGTCGTTCCGGCTCTCCGGACTGGTCCGTTCCATGACTCCATTCTAAGATCTCTCGATTATTGAGATACTTTATCTTTGAGATATATTGACCTTCGTCATTCGCTCCACGTCCGTTGGGAAGTGCATGAACACCCTGCGTCGATCAGTCCGCCGGCTGGTCCCTCTCGTCCTCGTCGTCGTCTGGCTCGGCCTCGGGGGAGCTTTCGGCTCCTACGCCGGCAAGCTCGGGGAGGTCGCCACCAACGACCAGGCGGCTTTCCTGCCGCAGAACGCCCAGTCCACCAAGGTCATCGAGGAGCAGAAGGCCTTCAACCAGGAGGAGACGCTCCCGGCGATCATCGTGTGGACCGCCGAAGGTGGCGGACCGGTGGACAAGGCCCAGCAGAAGGCCGCCACCGGGCAGCTGGCCTCGCTGGCCGATGTCGACGGCGTGGCCGGCACCCCCTCGCCGGCGCTGCGCTCCGAGGACGGGGAAGCCCTCCAGGGCGTCGTGCCGCTGAGCCCGGACCTCGGTGACCGGCTCGCCGAGGTGCTGGACGACGTGAAGGCGGCCGCCGCCGAGGTGCCGGGCACCCGCACGCAGCTCGCGGGCCCGGCTGCCACCCAGGGCGACCTGAGCGAGGCCTTCGCAGGCATCGACGGCATCCTCCTCGGCGTCGCGCTCGCGGCCGTCCTCGTCATCCTGCTGCTCGTCTACCGCAGCGTCCTGCTGCCCTCCACGATCATCATCAGCGCCGTCTTCGCGCTCGGTGTGGCGTGCGCCGTCGTCTACGTCCTCGCCGACCACGACATCGTGCGGGTCGACGGCCAGGTGCAGGGCATCCTGTCGATCCTGGTGATCGGCGCGGCCACCGACTACGCGCTGCTGCTGACGGCGCGCTTCCGCGAGGAGCTGTCGCACAGCGGGGACAAGGTGGCCGCGGCCCTCGCCGCGACGCGCGGCTCCTTCGGCGCGATCACCGCCAGCGCCGCGACCGTCGCCCTGGGCCTGCTCGCCCTGCTGCTCAGCGACCTGACCAACAACCGCGCCCTCGGCCCGGTCGGCGCGATCGGCATCGTCTGCGCGGTCCTCACCACGCTGACGTTCCTGCCCGCGGTGCTCGCCCTGATGGGCAAGGCCGCCTTCTGGCCGGCCAAGCCCCGCTCCGCCGACGCGGAGACCGGCGGCCACGGAATCTGGCGACGTGTCGCGCACCGGGTCGACACCAACCCGCGACGGCTGTGGCTCGGCACCATGGCCCTGCTGGTGGCCGGGGCGGCCTTCTTCCCCACCCTGCAGTCGAAGGGCGTGCCGCTGGACGAACTCTTCGTCAACGACGCGCCGTCGGTGGCCGCACAGCAGACCCTCGGCAAGCACTTCCCGGGCGGCTCCGGCCAGCCGGCCGTGATCATCGCGGACGCGGACGAGCGGGCGGACGTGACCGATGTGGCCGCCGCCACGGCCGGAGTGGCCGACGTCCGCGTGGTCACGGAGTCCGGCAGGCCGGACGCGGCGCCTCTGGTGGCCGACGGACGGGTCCGCATCGACGCGACCCTCACCGCCGCACCGGACAGCGACGCTGCCAAGGACGCCGTGAGCGCACTGCGGGAACGGCTCGAGAAGGTCGACAGCAGTGCCCTGGTCGGCGGTTACACCGCGCAGCAGTACGACACCCAGAGCACCGCGGAGGACGACCGCACGCTCATCATCCCCGTCGTCCTCGCGATCATCCTGGTCATCCTCGTCCTCCTGCTGCGGTCCCTGCTGCTCCCGCTGCTGCTGGTGGCGACCGTGGCGCTCAACTACCTGGCGACGCTGGGCATCGCCGGCCTGGTGTTCGAGCACGGCTTCGGCTTCTCCGGCACCGACGCCTCCGTCCCGCTGTACGGCTTCGTCTTCCTGGTCGCCCTGGGCGTCGACTACAACATCTTCCTGATGTCCCGCGTGCGGGAGGAGACGCTGCGCCTGGGCACGCGGCAGGGCGTCCTGCGGGGACTGGTCGCCACCGGTGGGGTGATCACCTCGGCCGGTGTCGTCCTGGCGGCCACCTTCGCGGCCCTCATCGTCATCCCGCTGGCCTTCCTCGCGCAGATCGCCTTCATCGTGGCCTTCGGCGTGCTGCTGGACACCATCGTGGTGCGCTCGTTGCTCGTGCCCGCCCTGGTCCGCGACATCGGCCCCAAGGTCTGGTGGCCCAGCCGGCTGGCCCGTGAGACGGCGGACGAGCACGAAGAGCAGGACGGGCCCACGGCTCCGGCCGAGACGGTACAGGCGCAGGCGAAGCCGAGCTGATCCGCCGCCGGCCCCGGTGGCGAGCCGTGGCCCCGGCGCCCGCCCGTCGCGCCGCGCGAGGCGACGGGCGGGCTCCGGCCGCCACGGCCGAGCGGTGTCCCGGCGGTCGCCGCGGACAGGGCCTCTGCGCACCCGATCGCCTACCGGTGCCTGCGGGCGAGCATCACCGGCGCCCGCCGGTGGGATGCCCCCTCAGGACCGCCACGGTCACTCGCCCGCCACCTCGCCGCCGCCTGACCGGGAGCCACACGGACGGACCGGCCTAGTTGCCGCCGAAGGCCGCGTCGAAGGAGGCGGCCGGCGGGTCGAAGTCGAAGGTCTTGAGCCGCCGCAACGCCTCAGGGGCACCCTGGAGGCGGTCCATCCCGGCGTCCTCCCATTCCACCGAGATCGGACCGGCGTATCCGATGGAGCGCAGCATCCGGAAGACGTCCTCCCAGGGAACGTCGCCGTGCCCGGCCGACACGAAGTCCCAGCCGCGCCGCGGATCCCCCCAGGGCAGGTGCGAGCCGAGCCGGCCGTTGCGCCCGTCGAGCCGCTTGCGGGCCTCCTTGCAGTCCACGTGGTAGATCCGGTCGCGGAAGTCCCACAGGAACCCGACCGGGTCGAGGTCCTGCCACACGAAGTGCGACGGGTCGAAGTTGAGTCCGAAGGCGGGCCGGTGGTCCACCGCCTCCAGGGCCTTCCGCGTGGTCCAGTAGTCGTAGGCGATCTCGCTGGGGTGGACCTCGTGGGCGAAGCGCACGCCCTCGGCGTCGAACACGTCCAGGACGGGGTTCCAGCGGTCGGCGAAGTCCTGGTAGCCGCGCTCGATCATCGACTCGGGGGCGGGCGGGAACATGGCCACCAGGTGCCAGATCGCCGATCCGGTGAACCCGATGACGGTGTCCACGCCGAAGGCGGCCGCGGCCCGGGCGGTGTCGGCGATCTCCGCGGCGGCCCGCCGGCGGACGCCCTCCGGCTCGCCGTCGCCCCAGATCCGGGCGGGGAGGATCGCCTGGTGACGTTCGTCGATGATCGCGTCGCAGACCGCCTGCCCCACCAGGTGGTTGGAGACCGCCCAGCACCGCAGGCCGTACTTCTCGAGGAGCCGGCGCCGGCCGTCCACGTAGGACGGGTCGGCGAGGGCCTTGTCCACCTCGAAGTGGTCGCCCCAGCAGGCGAGTTCGAGTCCGTCGTAGCCGAATTCGCGGGCCAGTCGGCAGACCTCCTCGAGCGGCAGGTCGGCCCACTGGCCGGTGAAGAGCGTGAAGTCGCGGGGCACGGTACGTCTCCTCGGTCGGTTCGAGTGAAGGGCCGGCACCGCGGGCGGCGCCGGGTTCGCAGGGGAGAGAGGCGGCGGGGCCGGGGGAGTGGCTCACCCGACGGGGGTGTAGGCGGAGCCCTCGGCGGCGCTCGCCTCCACCGCCGCCAGGACGCGTTGGACCCGCAACCCCTCGGCGAAGGTGGGGGAGGCCGGTCGTCCGGTGTGCACGGCGTGCACCAGATCGCGGGCCTGGTGCACGAAGCTGTGCTCGTAACCCAGGCCGTGCCCGGGCGGCCACCAGGCGCCGAGGTACGGGTGCTCGGGCTCGGTGACCAGGATCCGGCGGAACCCGGCGTGCGGGGCGGCCTCGCGATGGTCGTGGTACTCCAGCTCGTTCAGCCGCTCCAGGTCGAAGGCCAACGAGCCCTCGGAGCCGTTGAGTTCGATGCGCAGGGCGTTCTTGCGGCCGGTCGCGAAACGCGTCGCCTCGAGGGTGGCGAGGGCGCCGCCGGTGAAGCGGCCGGTGAAGACCGCCGCGTCGTCCACGGTGACGGCGCCGCTGCCCGCCGACGCGTCCGTGACGGCCAGGCCGCTCGAGGGGGCGGCGGGGAGCGGCCGTTCGCGGACGAAGGTCTCGGTGAGGGCGGACACTCCGTCGAGGGTGTCGCCGGTCAGGTACTGGGCGAGGTCGACGATGTGGGCGCCCAGGTCCCCGAGCGCCCCGGAACCGGCGGTCTCCTTGCGCAACCGCCAGGTCAGCGGGAACGCGGGGTCCACCAGCCAGTCCTGCAGATAGACGACCCGCACGTGACGCACCCTGCCCAGACGCCCGGCGGCGATCATCTCCCGCGCCAGGGCGGCCGCGGGGACGCGGCGGTAGTTGAACCCGACCATGGCGATCTGCCCGCGCTCCTCGGCCGCCCGGGCCGCCGCCGTCATGGCCTCCGCCTCGGCGACGCTGTTCGCCAGCGGCTTCTCGCACAGGACGTGCTTGCCGGCCTCCAGGGCGGCGATCGCGATCTCGGCGTGGCTGTCACCGGGGGTGCAGATGTCGACGAGGTCGACGTCCTCACGGGCGATCAGGGCACGCCAGTCGGTCTCGGCGGCCGCCCAGCCGTGCCGCCGGGCCGCGGCGCGGACCGCCCGGGGGTCACGGCCGCCGATCGCGGCGAGCCGGGGTTCCAGAGGCAGGTCGAAGACCCGGCCCACGGTGCGCCACGCCTGGGAATGGGCGGCGCCCATGAAGGCGTGGCCGACCATGCCGATCCCGAGGGCGGGTCGTGCTGACGGAGCGGACTGCGGCATGCGGTTTCTCCTCCTCGTCGACACGCGCTGCTCGGACGGGCCCCGCCCGAGCAGCGCACCGTTCGCCCGGCCCCACGGCCGGGCCCGCGCTCGGCTCCGGGATCAGTCGAAGCCGACGGACATGTACCGGTCGACGTTGGACTTGTCGACGACGGCCGAGTACGCCGTGACCTGCGAGGGAATCTCGAACTCGGCGAGGCCGGCGACCCCTTTGCCCTGCCCGAGGGCGCGGGCCAGGTCGATCGCGGAGGCCGCCATGGTCGGCGGATAGAGGACGGTGGCCTTCAGCACCCCGTCGTCCGCCTTGATCGCCTCGAACGCCGACAGCGCTCCGGCCCCGCCGACCATCAGGAAGCCGCTGCGGCCCGCCTGGTCGACGGCCCGCAGGGCGCCCACGCCCTGGTCGTCGTCGTGGTTCCACAGGGCGTCGAACTTCGGCTGCGCCTGCAGCAGTTGGGCCATCTTGGCCTGTCCGCTCTCCACCGTGAACTCGGCGGCCTGCCGGGCGACCTTCTTGATGTTGGGGTAGTTCTTCAGCGCGTCGTCGAAGCCCTTGGTGCGCTGCCGGGTGAGTTCCAGGTTGTCCAGGCCGGCGAGCTCGACCACCTTGGCGTTCGCCGTGTCCTTGAGCTTCTCGCCGATGTAGTGGCCGGCGTTGAGACCCATGCCGTAGTTGTCGCCGCCCACCCAGCAGCGGAAGGCCTGCGGCGAGCTGAAGACGCGGTCCAGGTTGACCACCGGGATGCCCGCCCGCATGGCCTTCAGACCGGTCTGGGTGAGCGCCGCGCCGTCGGCCGGCAGGATCACCAGGACGTCGACCTTCTTGTTGATCAGCGTCTCGATCTGGCCGATCTGGGTGGCGGTGTCGTTGGACCCCTCGGTGATGTCCAGGGTGACGTCGGAGTACTTCTCGGCTCGGGCGCGGGCCTGTTCGTTGATGGCGTTGAGCCAGCCGTGGTCGGCCTGCGGGCCGGCGAAACCGATGGTGACGGCCTTGCCGGGCTTGTCGTCGGCCGCCTGCTGGGAGGAGCCGGTGTTCTCCTTGTCCTTCTCGTTGCTGGTACAGCCCGCGAGGAGGGCGCCGGCCGAAACGGCGGCGGTCCCGAAGAGCAGTCCCCTGCGGCTCGTGAGGTCGGGCATGGTGGTGGACCCTTCTGTCGGCTCGGACGGATCAGGTCAGCTCGTTCTTGACGGTGCGGGACTGCACCAGGACCGCGGCGACGATGATCGCGCCCTTGGCGATCTGCTGGACGTCGCTCTGCAGGTTGTTGAGCGCGAAGATGTTGGTGACGGTGGTGAAGATCAGCACGCCGAGGACGGAGCCGACGATGGTGCCGCGGCCGCCGCTGAGCAGGGTGCCGCCGATGATCGCGGCGGCGATGGCGTCGAGTTCGTAGAGGTTGCCGTTGGTGTTCTGGCCCGAGCCGGAGAGCACGACCAGCATGAACGCGGCGATGCCACAGCACAGTCCGGACAGCAGGTAGAGGTACAGGCGCTGGCGGCGGACGTCGATGCCGGCCAGCCGGGCGGCCTCCGCGTTGCCGCCGACGGCCACCGTGCGGCGGCCGAAGGTGGTGCGGTTGAGCAGCAGCCATCCGGCGACCGTGACCCCCGCGAAGACCAGCACCAGGGGCGGGACGCCGAGCACGTAGGCGTCACGCCCGCCCAGGTCGAGCACCCCCTCCACGGTCACCCGCTGGGTGCGCCCCTCGGTGATCAGCAGGGCCAGCCCGCGTGCCGAGGCCAGCATGGCGAGGGTGGCGATGAACGGGACCATCGCGCCGTACGCGATCAGCGCCCCGTTCACCAGACCGCAGCCGAGCCCCACCACCACGGAGGTGAAGAGGATGCCGGCGAAGCCGAACTCCTGGGTGGCCACCGTCGTCGCCCACACCGACGACAGGGCCACGATCGCGCCGACCGACAGGTCGATCCCGCCGGCGGTGATCACGAAGGTCATGCCGACGGTGACCACGCCGACCACCGAGGCCTGGGTGAGCACCAGCCGCAGGTTGTCGACGTCCCAGAACGCCTCGGGCCGGGTGACGCAACCGGCCACGACCAGCGCGGCGAGCACCCCCAACAGGGACAGGGTCCGCACGTCCAGCCGCGCGAACACGGGCGACGGTGCGGTGCGGCGGCCCTCGGGGGGCGGCGGCTGTTTCTCGGCACCGGGGGCGGGCGGGGCCCCGCCGGCTGATGGAGACACGGGGTGCGTCATGTCTGGCTCCCTTCGGCAGCCGCGTCGGTGGCGTGCAGCACGAGATCGAGGACCCGGTGTTCGTCGAGTTCGCCGGCCGGCGCGGTGTGCACCACCCGGCCCTCCCGGAGCACCAGGACGCGGTCGGCGAGACCGAGCACCTCGGGCAGTTCGCTGGAGACGAGCAGCACCGCGAGTCCTTCGTCCGCCAGCCGGCGGATCACCGCGTACAGCTCCGCCCGGGCGCCGATGTCCACGCCCCGGGTGGGCTCGTCCAGCAGCAGGATGCGACAGCCGCGCAGCAGCCAGCGGGCCAGCACGGCCTTCTGCTGGTTGCCTCCGGACAGGGTGCGCACGGCGGCGTCCGGGTTGTCGGGGCGCAGGGACAGCTCCCGGGTCGCCGCGCGGGCGGCGGCGCGCTCGGCGCGGCGGTCCAGCCAGCCGCCCCTGGCGAACCTGCCGAGTGTGGAGACGGAGACGTTGCGGGTGACGCTGTCCAGCATCAGCAGCGCCTGCGCCTTGCGTTCCTCGGGGGCCAGGCCGAGGCCGGCGCGGACCGCGGCGGGCACGCTGCCGGGCCGCAACGGCCGTCCGTCCACCAGGACCCGTCCGGCGGTGGGCCGACGCGCGCCGTAGAGGGTCTCCAGGATCTCGGACCGGCCGGAGCCGACCAGCCCGGCCAGCCCGACGATCTCGCCGGGCCGCAGCTCGAGGTCGAGCGGCCGGAACCTCCCCTCCAGGGCGAGGCCCCGGACGGTGAGCACGGGCGCCGCCTCGGGCGGACGGGCGGGCCGGGGCGGAAAGGCGTGCTCGACGCTCCGGCCGGTCATCAGGGAGACGATCTCCCGGGTGGGCGTGGTCCGCGCGGGCAGTGCTCCGGCCACCGCCCGGCCGTCCTTCAGGACGGTGACCCGGTCGCCGATGCGGCGGATCTCCTCCAGCCGGTGGGAGATGTACACGACCGCCACGCCCTCGTCGGTGAGGGAGGCGACGATCCGGAAGAGGTTGCCGACCTCACCGGGGTCGAGGGCGGCGGACGGCTCGTCCATCACGATCAGCCGGACGTCGTGGGAGAGCGCGCGGGCCATGGAGACGATCTGCTGCTGTGCGGCGGACAGCGCGCCGACCGGGCGGGCCGGGTCGATCTCCGGGTGCCCGAGCCGGCACAGCAACCGCGCCGAGGCCTCGCGGGCGACACGGGGCCGGACGACGAACCCGGCCCTGGTGGGCTCGTGGCCCAGGTGGATGTTCTCGGCGACCGACAGGTGCTCGACCAGATCGAGTTCCTGGTAGATGGTGGCGATCCCGAGACGGACGGCGTCGCTGGGGGAGCGCAGGGAGACCGTCTCCCCGCGCCAGGTGACGGCGCCGCCGTCCGGCCGATGGACACCGGCCAGCACCTTGATCAGGGTGGACTTGCCCGCGCCGTTCTGCCCGAGCAGGCAGTGGACCTCACCGGCCCGGACCTCCAGGTCCACCCCGTCCAGGGCACGGACGCCCGGGAAGGACTTGGTGATCGCGGTCATGGTGAGCAGTGGTGCGGAGGCTTCGGACGGCATGACGCATCTCCCGGCGGTAGGCAGGGCGGCACGGATCGCGCGAGGTCACGGCGGGTACGGCTCGGGGCCGGGCGGTGGCACGGCCCCGGCCGTCGGGGTGTGGGGCGCAGACGGTGTCTGGTGCTGTCAGGCGGGGGAGAACACGTGGTCGCTGATCAGTCGGGCCGCGCCGACCACTCCCGCGACCGCCCCCAGTTCGTCCAGGACGATCGGCAGGTTGCCGGTCGCCAGGGGGAGGGACTGTCGGTAGACCTGGGTGCGGATGGCGGCGAGGAGGTTGTGGCCGAGGCCGGTGACCCCTCCGCCGATCACCACCAGGCCGGGGTTGAAGAAGCTGACGAGGCCCGCGATGACCTGGCCGGCGCGCGTCCCGCCCTCGCGGATCAGGTCGAGACAGGCGGCGTCGCCCGCCGCGGCGGCGGCGCCGACGTCGGCCGCGGTGAGCCGGCCGTTCTCGGCCAGCCGTGCGGCCAGTTGCGGTGAACGCCCCTGCTGGGCGGCCTCCACCGCGTCCTTGGCGAGCGCGGCCCCGCCGAAGTGGGCCTCCAGGCAGCCGCGGTTGCCGCAGGCGCAGCGACGGCCGTCGGGGACCGCCCGGATGTGGCCGATGTCGCCTGCGCTGCCGGTGACGCCCCGGTGGACCTTGCCGCCCACCACGATCCCGCAGCCGATACCGGTGCCGATCTTGACGCACAGGTAGTCGTCCACGGAACGGGCCACACCGGCGTGCATCTGGCCCAGCGCCATCAGGTTCACGTCGTTGTCGACCATGACCGGGCAGCCCAGTTCCTGGCTGAGCGCCTCCCGCACCGGGAACCCGTCCCAGCCGGGCATGATCGGCGGCGCGACCGGCACCCCCTCGGGAAACCGCACCGGCCCCGGAACGCCGATACCGGCGCCGTCGAATCCCTCCGCCGGCCCCGATCCCTTCAGCTTGGCGGCCATGTCCAGCACCTGCTCGAAGACCGGCACGGGACCCTCGCGCACGTCCAGCGGCTGGGTGAGATGCCCGAGCACCTCCAGCTCGGCGTTGGTGACGGCGACGTCGACCGAGGTCGCGCCGATGTCCACACCGAGGAAACGCAGGCCGGGCGCCAGCCGGACGTTGTGCGAACGGCGGCCGCCCCGGGAGGCGGCGAGACCGTCGGCGACGACCAGTCCCGTCTCCTGCAGCCGGTCCACCTCGACGGCGAGCCGCGACCGCGACAGGTCGACGCGGTCACCCAGCTGCGCACGGGAGTTGGGGCCCTCGTCCCGCAACAGCCGCAGCAGCCGGGCCTGATGGGCGTTGGCGGGCCGCGCGGTCATACGTCTCACGATCCCCTCCCGGCCCAACTGCCCTCATTACGGGTTGCTTTCACGGAGAACGTAGCAGCGGCCGCGCGAGGTGAACAGAAGTCGCGCACGAATCCGCGCGACTTCTTCCCGCGACAGGACAAAGACTTGCCCGCACACCCCGCACACCCCGCACACCCCGCACACCCCGCACACCCCGCGTTCAGCCGCGCCGCCGGGACGGCAGAGGGCCGGGGCGGCCGGCCGGAGGGGTACGCTGCCGCAGACGTTCTCCCTGCGGCCCGAACAGGACCAGGTACTCGACCGGTCCCTCGGCGCCGGCGTTCGCCACTCCGTGGGGAACGCGCGTGTTGAATTCGGTGGCGTCCCCGGCAGCCAGGACCAGGTCCTGGTCGCCGAGCGCGAGCCACAGCCGCCCGTACAGGACGCAGAGCCACTCGTGGCCCTCGTGGGAGACCTGACGCGGCCGCGCGGGCGGGCCCTCGACGGTGGGCAGGACGTGCTTGTGGGCGTGCAGACCACCGACGTACCGGGTGAGTGGCAGCACCACCTTGCTGTCCCCGAAGCGCGACGGAGCCGGGGTGCGCGGCTCGCCGACCGGGGCGCCTGCCGTGCCGGCCAGCTCGTCCAGGGTGACGCCGTACTCCCTCGACAGTCGCAGCAGCACCTCCAGGGTGGGCCTGCGCCGGCCGGTCTCCATCCGCGACAACGTGCTCGGTGAGATGCCGGTCGCGCAGCCGACACCGGCGAGCGTGGCGCCGTGCCTCTCGCGCGCCGCCCGCAGCCGGGGCCCCATCGCCGCCACCGTGCCGTCCACCTCGTCGACCGCCACCGCGCCCTCTCCTTCCGTCCGCGTCGCCCCCGTCCGCCTGCGAGTTTGCCAGGACGGCACGTCCGATCGCGTCGGGCGGGGGGCGCGCCGCATGATCGAAAGGCAGCCGCGTCCGCCCGCGAACCGAGGAGAAACACCCATGCGATCCGAGCCGAACACCGTGCTCCGCCACCGCACCGTCGAGGCCCCGGCCGGACGCCTGCATCTGGTGGAGCAGGGCACCGGCCCCCTGGTCCTGCTCGTGCACGGATTTCCCGAGTCCTGGTACTCCTGGCGCCGCCAGCTCCCGGCCCTCGCCGCAGCCGGATACCGGGCAGCGGCGATCGACGTACGCGGCTACGGCCGTTCCTCCAAGCCCAGCGTGCCCGACGCCTACCGCATGCTCGATCTGGTGGAGGACAACGTCGCCGTGGTGCGCGCCCTCGGCGAGGACAGCGCCGTGGTCGTCGGCCACGACTGGGGCTCCGGCATCGCCGCCACCTCCGCCCTGCTCCATCCGGAGATCTTCCGCGCCGTCGGCCTGCTCAGCGTCCCCTACGCGCCGCCCGGCGGCCCCCGGCCCTCCGACGTCTTCGGCCGGATCGGCGGCCCCGAGCAGGAGTTCTACGTCTCCTACTTCCAGGAACCCGGCCGCGCCGAGGCGGAGATCGAGCCGGACGTCCGGGGCTGGCTCGCCGGTTTCTACGCCGCGTTGTCCGCCGACACCATGCCCGCCTCCGGCGAGCCCGACCCGCACTTCGTCGCCCCGGGCGGCCGGCTGCGCGACCGTTTCCCTGCCGGTCCGCTCCCCGGCTGGCTGACCGAGGACGATCTCGACGTCTACGCGGGGGAGTTCGAGCGCACCGGCCTGACCGGCGCCCTCAACCGCTACCGTGCCATGGACCGCGACTGGGAGGACATGGCCCCCCACCACGGCGCATCCATCACCCGGCCCGCCCTGTTCATCGGCGGCACGCTGGACGCGTCCACCACCTGGATGGCCGATGCCATCGACGCCTACCCCGTCACACTCCCCGCCCTGTCCGCCTCCCACCTCCTGGACGGCTGCGGCCACTGGGTGCAGCAGGAACGCCCCGACGAGGTCAACCGCCTGCTGACCGACTGGCTCGCCACCCTCCATGGCTGAACCGGAGAGGCGACCGTGCCGGCTGTCCCTCAGCGGGTGTCGATGATCATGAGGGCGGTGTGGAGCGAGGTGCGTGACGCGGCGGTCTCCAGGGAGACGCCCAGGATGCGCTCCACGGTGCGGAGCCGGCTGTAGAGGGTGGGCCTGCTGAGCCCGGTCAGCTGCGCGGTGCGGGTCTTGCTGCCGCCGCCGTCGAGGTGGACGCGCAGCAGTCCCACGAGGTCGTCGCCGGTGCGGACGTCGTGGTCCAGGAGACCGCCCAGTTCGGTCTGGGCGAACCGCTGGACCCGGTGGTCCTCCCGCAGGAGGGTCACGAGCCCGCGCAGACGCACGTCCGTCGAGCGGTAGAGACGGTTCGGTTCGGGCATGGACAGGCCGACGTCGGCGACGTGTTCGGCTTCGTCGAGACCGCGGGCGGCGTCGGTGAGACGCGGGGAGGCGGCTGCGGTGCCGGCGACCCAGGCATCGGTGCCGTCCTTGCCGGCGAGGCGTTCGCGCAGGCCGGTGCAGACGGCGCGCAGCACACGGTCCGCTCCGGCCGGCGGGCAGGAGACGACCGCCGAGACGGTGCCCGCCCGGCGGACGGCGAAGATCGCGCTCGCGCCGGCCGCGGTGACGGCCTGCCGCAGGGAGGACAGCAGGCGCCGGTCCACCTCGCCCTGGGCCAGGACATGGGCCCCGACGGGCCGGGGGACACGGACGCACAGCGGCGCGTAGCCGCTGTTGGCGCGCAGCCCCAGCGAGGTGGCCCTGGCCAGGGCTTCGCTCTCCTCGCCGATCCTGCCGTTGACGAGGTCGTCGAGCAGGCCGCCGAGGGCCTGGACGACGAGGGCCTCGCGCTCCTGCTGGATCATGCGGTGCAACTGGAGGGACTGGGCGGCCCGCTCCAGGACCATGCGGGCGCGGGGGTGGTGCGGCCCGTGGCCGGGCAGGACCAGTCGCCCCCACTGCTCGGAGCCGACGCCGACGGGCACCGCGGTCCAGGGCCGGCCGGGCTCGAGCCCGTCGGCCGGGGTGTGGAGGCGTGAGCGCTCGGCCCACTGGTGCAGGAGCCCGGCGGTCGAGGTGTCGACGGCGCAGAAGGCCAGGACGTGCCGGCTGAGGTCCTCCAGGACCAGGCAGGCGCCCAGGGTCTGCGCGGCCTTGGTGACGATGTCGGTGGTGGAGGCGCGGGCGAGGTTGAGCGAGGTGAACGCCTCGTGGGTGGTGCGGGCGAACTCGACCTCCTCGTACTGGTCGGCCACGATCAGCCGGTGCACCTGCTGGGTCACCTCGATGAAGCGGGTCCTGGCGGCCAGCGTCACCACCGGGATACCCAGGGAGTCGGCCAGCGCGGGCAGGCAGTCGGGGGCGGCGTGCAGGAACGTGCCCAGCTCGACGACCAGACCGGCCACCTTCTGCCCGGCGAGCATGCGCAGATAGGTCTCGGTGGCCTGGGCGTCGCCGGTCAGGGGCGCCCCGGTGGTCAGGACGAGCTCACCGCCGGCCAGGAGGTCCGTCAGGTCCACGAGGTCGCTGACGTGGACCCAGCGCACCGGACGGTCGAGCCGGGCGTGGCCCCCGACCACGGCCGGTCTTCCCGCGGCCAGGGCGGACAGCTGGAGGACTTCCCGGACGGTCGGCTGCTGCATCGACACACCGTAAAGATCCAGCCGTCCTTCTGTACAGACTGTCGGCCACCACGCTGACAGGCTTCTCGCCAACCGGCCGCCGAACTCCGCGCGGCCGGCTCCACTGCCCTGACGCACCAGCGCAGCGCGACGGAACAAGGTGAGGCAACCGTGCACACGACGACGAACCCGCAGCGGATCGGACACTGGGTCGACAACCAGCCCTTCGCCGGAACCAGCGAGCGCGCCGCGCCGGTGACCGATCCGGCGACCGGCGCGGTGACCCGCGAGGTGGCGCTGGCCCACGAGGGGGACGCCAGGGCCGTCATCGAGGCCGCCGCGGCGGCCTTCCCGGCCTGGCGGGACACCTCCCTGGCCAAGCGCACCGCGATCGTCTTCCGTTTCCGGGAACTGCTCAACGCGCGCAAGGAGGAACTGGCCGCGATCATCACCGCCGAGCACGGCAAGGTGCTCTCCGACGCGCTGGGCGAGGTCACCCGGGGCCAGGAGGTGGTGGAGTTCGCCTGCGGCATGCCCCACCTGCTCAAGGGCGCGTTCAGCGAGAACGTCTCGACCGGGGTGGACGTGCACTCGGTCCGCCGGCCCCTGGGTGTCGTCGGGATCATCGCTCCGTTCAACTTCCCCGCCATGGTGCCGATGTGGTTCTTCCCCCTCGCCGTCGCGGCAGGCAACACCGTCGTCCTCAAGCCGAGCGAGAAGGCGCCCTCGGCCGCGCTGTGGCTGGCCGAACTGTGGGCCGAGGCCGGCCTGCCCGCCGGGGTGTTCAACGTCCTGCAGGGCGACAAGGTGGCCGTGGACGAGGTGCTCACCCACAAGACGGTCAAGGCCGTCAGCTTCGTCGGCTCCACCCCGGTCGCCCAGTACGTGTACGCGACGGCCACCGCCCACGGCAAGCGCGTCCAGGCACTGGGCGGCGCGAAGAACCACGCCGTCGTGCTGCCCGACGCCGACCTGGACACCGCCGCCGACGCCCTGGTCGGCGCCGGCTTCGGCTCGGCGGGCGAGCGCTGCATGGCGATCTCCGCCGTGGTCGCCGTCGGCGACGTCGCGGACGACCTGGTCGGGAGGATCGCCGAGCGGGCCCGTGCGCTGCGCACCGGCGACGGCACCCGGGGCTGCGACATGGGGCCGCTGGTGACCGCCGCCCACCGTGACCGGGTCGCCGGCTACGTCGACCGCGCCGAGGCGGAGGGCGCGACCCTCGTGGTGGACGGCCGGGAGGTCACCGCGGACGGCGCACCGGACGGCTTCTGGCTCGGGCCCACCCTCGTCGACCACGTGACCACCGACATGTCCTGCTACACCGACGAGATCTTCGGCCCGGTCCTGTCGGTGCTCCGGGTGGACACCTACGACGAGGCACTGGACCTGGTCAACGCCAACCCCTTCGGCAACGGCACCGCCCTGTTCACCAACGACGGCGGCGCGGCCCGGCGCTTCAACAACGAGGTGGAGGTCGGCATGGTCGGCATCAACGTGCCGATCCCGGTGCCGACGGCGTACTACAGCTTCGGCGGCTGGAAGAACTCCCTGTTCGGCGACAGCCACGCCCACGGCACCGAAGGCGTCCACTTCTTCACCCGCGGCAAGGTCGTCACCACCCGGTGGCGCACCCCCGCCGAGGGCGGCGTGGACCTCGGCTTCCCGCAGAACGTCTGAGAGGACGACCGTCATGACCGCAGCCGACTCCCGAGCCCTGCTCGACGACGCCGCCCGGACCTACGAACTCGACCGCAAGCACGTCTTCCACTCCTGGGCCGCCCAGGCCGAGATCACCCCGATGGTCATCACCCGCGCCGAGGGATCCTACGTCTGGGACGGCGCCGGCAACCGCCTGCTGGACTTCTCCTCCCAGCTGGTGAACACCAACATCGGCCACCAGCACCCCGACGTGGTCGAGGCGATCGTCGCCCAGGCCCGCACCCTGGCCACCGTCGCCCCCCAGCACGCCAACGACCGGCGCTCCGAGGCCGCCCGCCTGATCAGCGAGCACACCCCCGGCGACCTGGACCGGATCTTCTTCACCAACGGCGGCGCCGACGCCAACGAGCACGCCGTGCGCATGGCCCGGCTGAGCACCGGCCGGCCCAAGGTCCTCACCCGCTACCGCTCCTACCACGGCGGGACGCAGACCGCGATCAACCTCACCGGCGACCCCCGACGCTGGCCGAACGACAACGGCGACGCCGGCGTCGTCCACTTCTTCGGCCCGTACCTCTACCGCAGCCACTTCCACGCCACCTCCGAGGCCGAGGAGTGCGAGCGGGCGCTGGCCCACCTCGAGCAGGTCATCGAGCTCGAGGGGCCGCAGACCGTCGCGGCCGTCCTGCTGGAGTCGATCCCCGGCACGGCCGGCATCATGCTGCCCCCGCCCGGCTACCTCGCCGGCGTGCGGGCACTGTGCGACCGGTACGGCATCGTCCTCATCCTCGACGAGGTGATGACGGGCTTCGGACGGGCCGGCAGCTGGTTCGTCGCCTCGGACGAGGGCGTCGTCCCGGACCTGCTGACCTTCGCCAAGGGCGTCAACTCCGGCTACGTGCCGCTCGGCGGCGTCGCCATCGGCCCGCGCATCGCCGACCACTTCGCGCACCGCCCCTACCCCGGCGGCCTGACGTACTCCGGGCACCCGCTGGCCTGCGCGGCGGCCGTCGCGGCGATCACCGTGATGGAGCGCGACGGCATCGTCGACCACGCCCGCCGCATCGGCGACGACATCCTCGGCCCCGGCCTGGCGGAGCTGGCCGCACGACACCCCATCGTCGGAGAGGTCCGCGGACGGGGCGTGTTCTGGGCCGTCGAACTGGTCGCCGACCAGGACAGCCGCGAACCGGTCGCGCCGACCGGCGGGAGCAGCCCGGTGATGGCGCAGGTCGTCCGCCTCTGCAAGGAGCTGGGCCTGCTGCCCTTCACCAACTCCCACCGCATCCACCTGGTCCCGCCGTGCACCGTCAGCGCCGACGAGGCGCGCGAGGGCCTGCGCATCGTCGACGAGGTCCTCGGCCGCCTAGACGGCCTCCCCGCCACCACGACCGGAGCCTGACCTCCGGCCCACGCGGACACCACGGGCACCCGCGCATCGGCGTCCACCGTCCCCCACGCCCGGGCGTGGGGGACACCCGCACCCGCACCCCTGGCCTGTGTCCCCGCATCCTGGGGCCGGAGGCGACTCGGCACGGCACCAGCACCCGCACCATCCGACGGGAGACCTGACGGCAATGCACAGCAGCGTTGACCACTTCATCGCGGGCCGCCGCCGCCCCGGCACGTCCGGCGAGCACTTCTCGGTGACCGCTCCCTCCACCGGCGAAGTCCTCGCCACCGGCATCCTGGCCGGCCCGCAGGACGTCGACGAGGCGGTCGCCGCGGCACGCGCCGCGTTCCCCGCCTGGTCCCGAACCACGCCCGCCGAGCGGTCCGAGGCACTCACCCGCTGGGCCGACCGCGTACAGGCGCGGAGCGAGGAGTTCGCCGCCGTCGAGAGCCGGATGTGCGGCAAGCCCATCCGGCTGACCAGGGGATTCGACGTCCCCGGAACGATCGACAACATCCGCTTCTTCGCCGGGGCCGCCCGCCACCTCGAGGGCCACGCCTCGGCCGAGTACTCCGGCGACCACACCTCCTCCATCCGCCGCGAACCGCTCGGCGTAATCGGCTCCGTCGCACCGTGGAACTACCCGCTGCAGATGGCCGCCTGGAAACTGCTCCCCGCGGTCGCGGCCGGAAACACCGTCGTACTCAAACCCTCCGAACTCACCCCGCTGACCTCCCTGATGTTCGCCCGGGCGGCGCAGGAGGCCGGCATACCCGACGGTGTGATCAACATCGTCACCGGCACCGGCCCGGTCGCCGGCCAGGCCCTGGTCGCCCACCCGGACATCGCGATGGTGTCGTTCACCGGCTCCACGGCGGTGGGCCGGCAGATAGCCGCGCAGGCCGCGGGAGCGGTCAAACGCGTCCACCTGGAACTCGGCGGCAAGGCCCCGTTCGTCGTCTTCGACGACGCCGACCTGGAGGCCGCGGCCCGCGGCGCCGTCGCCGGCAGCCTCATCAACGCCGGCCAGGACTGCACGGCCGCCACCCGCGCCTACGTCCAGCGCCCTCTGTACGACCGGTTCGTCCGGCGGGTGACCGCGCTGATGGACGAGGTCCGCCTCGGCCCGGTCGACGACCCCGCCACCGACATGGGGTCGCTGATCTCCGCCACGCAACGCGACCGGGTCGCCTCCATGGTCGACGCCGCCCGCGCGGCAGGGGCGACGGTGATCCGCGGAGGCCGGGCACCGGGCGGCGGCCTGGACCGGGGCGCCCACTACGAGCCCACCCTCATCACCGGCGCGGCGCAGGACTCCGCAATCGTGCAGCAGGAGGTCTTCGGACCCGTCCTCGTCTGCCTGCCCTTCGACACCGACGACGACGCCGTCCGGCTCGCCAACGACACGCCCTACGGCCTGGCCGCCTCCGCCTGGACCACCGACGTCTTCCGCGCCGGCCGCGCCTCCCGCGAGATCCAGGCGGGCTGCGTGTGGATCAACGACCACATCCCCATCGTCAGCGAGATGCCCCACGGCGGCTACAAGGCATCCGGCTACGGCAAGGACATGTCGCTCTACTCCCTCGCGGAGTACACCAACGTCAAGCACGTCATGTCCGAGAACACCGGCGCCGCGCACAAGCCCTGGCACGACGTGATCTTCACCAGCCGCTGACCGGCAGGACGGACACGGGGGCGGCGACCGGGGCGGCGACGGGGCGCGGGCCGGTCAGGTGACGGGTACGCCGGGATTCACCAGCCCTCGGCCTCCGACCACACGGTTGTCGGCGGTGACGGTGACGGGGCAGCCGGACGGGTCGTACCGGGTGATGTCGATGGCGTAGCGGGTGGACCCGGTGGCACCGGTCAGATCCGCCGTGTTGTTGCGGAAGATCGTGCCGCACCCCCACCCGGGATCCTGACTGTGCGTCTGGAAGCCGTCGTTGGTGGTGTTGACGCCGCGGTTGTTCTCCACCGTGTAGCCGTTGCCCTTGATGTCCACCCAGGAGTCGTCGTAGTTGGCGCCGGTGAGGCCACTGCCGTCGAAGGTGTTCCCGGAGATCAGGCCGCCGGTGGTGCCTTCCTTGACGTCGACGTTCTCCCCGCCGACGGCGGGACCGATGCGGTTGTCGAGGATGCGGACGTGGTCGCTGGCATCGGCGAGGGTGTTCGCGGTCCCGACGTACACCCCTTCACCCATGCCGTTGCCGGACATTCCCGTGTGGTGGATGAAGGAGTCCCGCACCACCCCGAAGCTGCTCGACGTCCGGAAGTGGATGCCCTCCATGGTGGTGTGGTGGACCTCCACCGAGTCGAGGACGACATGATCGGAGGAGTCGACCATGATGCCCTTCTGGCCGCCGGTGACGGTGATCCCCTTGATCACCCAGTACGGGGCACTCGTGAGCTGGATGCCGTTGCCGCCCCCGGTGGGAGTGGTCAGCACCGCCGCCCGCGAGCCCGTGAGGGTGATCGGGGCGCTCGCGGTGCCCCGGACGGCGATCTTGAAGTTGCCCGAGTAGGAGCCGTCCGCCAGCTCGATCGTCTGCCCCGGAACAGCAGCCGCCAACGCCGTCTTGAGCTGCCCGCCGTCCGACACGCGGACGGTCGCCCCGCCGGGGGAGCCGGGCGTCGGCGGGACGGTGGGCGCCGGCGAGGACGGGGACGGTGCCGAGGACGACGTGGACGGTGCCGGCGTGGGGCCCGGTGTCTGTCGCAGCGGAGTCATCGAGACGTCGTCCACCTCCAGCACGCCGGACGCGTACCAGCCGCTGACCGTCACGGTGAGCTCCGTCGTGGTCGCGCCGGCCGTCACGCCGAGGTCGAGCCGCTTCCAGGTCGACGACCCGGTCCAGATGGACTCCCGTACTCCGGCGCCCGTCACGTCCACCTGCCCGTAGGCCCCCTTCACCCACACGCCGACCGCGTACGTCGTGCCGGGCCGCACCGCGACCGTCTGCGAGCACGGCGCGGTGTCGGCGTTGCCCGGTGTGGACGCGAGTGCGTGCGCTCCTCCGTGCACTCCCGCGGACGTGACGGAGGAGTTGCCCCGGCAGGTCCACCCCGCGGTGTCCCCGGACTCGAAGTCCCCGTTGCGGACCAGGTTCTCCGGCTCGTCCGCCGCCGCGCCGTGCGGTCCCAGCACGCCGGTCCCGATGAGCACGGCAGCGGCGGTGAGGGAGCCGAGCACCGCTCGGGAAGAGGTTCGGGGCACGGCGGTACCTCCACGGACGCGGTCACGAGGCTGCCTCGGCCGGGGAGCCGATGACAGTGATTCAGATTGGACTGGACCAAGAGGGGGCGTCAACCGTCACGGACCGCCACACAGCCACGCCGACCGCCGACAGCGAGCCACGACACCCCCGTACGATGACCTTCGAGGGGTGATGGCATGAGCATGAACATCCACCGGTGGTGCGCGACGACCACGGCGGTACTGCTGCTGGCCGGCTGCGGTGGCGCGGAGAGCGACAGCACCACGGGCAAGGCGGCGGCGCTCACGAAGGACCAGGTTCGCCGGACGCTGCCGGACGGCCAGGCCATGCCGGGCTGGAAGAAGTCCGCCCGGCCCACGGCCGTCAAGATGGACAAGCTCTACCGTTCGCAGGCCTGCCCCATCAAGGACCGCGCGGGCTGCGAGAACTCCCGCTTCTTCGGCGCCTCCACCTTCCGGCGCGAGGACCCCCTCAGCGAGGTCACCTTCCTGATCGTCGCCTATGACAGTGAACAGGCGGCCCAGGACGCGTACGACGTCCTCTGGGACGGCTACTACGGCGACCGGGTGGGGCAGAAGCCCAAGCCGCTCGCGCTCGGCCCGATCGGTGACGAGCGCGACGCCCGGCTGGGCAGTGCCGGCTTCCGCGGCGAGCCCGGCGCCGTGACCCAGATCCGGGTCGGCACGACGCTGTTGTGGACGATGGAATCCGCCGCGCACGAGGGCGACCTCGACAAGGACACGATCCGCGACCTGGCCACGATGCTCGCCAAGCGTTCCCAGCAGGCGCAGAACGGCAACACGCCCTCGGCCACGCTCGGCGACTGACGGCCCCGCCGTCCGCTGTTCCCTGGACCCGACGGCGCGGGGACGGGCCCGGTGGAGGCGGGTCGCGGCCGGTGGTGGCGGGTCGCGGCCGGTGGTGGCGGGCGGCCAGGGGTCGCCAGGGCGGGCTCCGGGTGATCGCGGGGCGGTAGAAAGGTGTCATGCGCGAGAGCGAGAGCCCTGTGAGGGCGATGGACGACGTGGACGCCGTGACCCAGGCGGTGCTGACCGCCTCACGCCTGCTGGTCGCAGTGTCCGCGAGGTCCCTCGCCGAGGTCGAGGAGCGGGTGACGCTGCCGCAGTTCCGGATGCTGGTGGTGTTGGCCACGAGGGGCGCCACCAAGCTCGTCACGCTGGCCGAGCAGCTCCAGGTGGCGCCCTCCACCGCCATGCGCATGGTCGACCGTCTGATCGCGGCCGGCCTGGCGGACCGGCAGGCCAACCCGCACAGCCGGCGGGAGACGCTGTTGCAGCTCACCGTCGAAGGGCGGCGCACCGTCGAAAGCGTCACGGCCCGTCGGCGTACCGAGATCGCCGCCATCGTCGAACGACTCACCCCCGTGCAGCGGCTCGCACTGGTCGAGGCGCTCAACGCCTTCAACCAGGCCGGGGCGGAGCCGTTGGCGCCGGCCGCGGAGGATGCGCCGGCGCATCCGCTGGGGTGGACCGGCGAACTGCCCGACGTCTCGTAGGCGCGCAAGGGCCGACGGGGGGCCCGATGTCCGGCGCGGTCACGCGCGCGTCGCAGTCGTCGCGCCCATTGGCCGCCCTGACGGCTTCTGCGGCCAGGTCCGGGCCCCAGGTGGTGAAAATTCTTGCCTTGTGCAAAAATTCGGCAATGGCGGGGCCCGATGGCCCGGCCTGGAGTGCCGGGAAGTCTGGTCGGCGTCTGTTGAGGCGACCCTGCTGGAGGTCCGGCCATGCCACCGTCCCGTCCCGTTCCGCACGGCGATGCGGCCGACGGCATTCCGTCCTGGCGGTACGAGCTGTCCTCGACGGCGGGCGCGACGAGACTCCGTGTCCGTTCCGGGACCGGTCACGACCCGTCGACCGGGTTGCGCCTGCTCCTCGACGGAGAGCTCGATGTGGACACCGCCGTCGGCCTGCGGGAAGACCTGACTCTGCTCGCCGCCCGCGCGACCGCCACGTCGCTGGTCCTCGACCTGTCAGGTGTCACCTTCTGTGACCTGGCCAGCCTGTACACCCTGCTCGGCATCTACCGGACCCTGCCACTGGCCGGCGTCGATGTGCGGCTCGTCGAGCCCAGCGCCGCCGTGCGGACCGCCGCGCGGAGGGCAGGCCTGTCCACCGAGCTGGACTTCGACAGGGCCGGAGAAGAGCCACGCTGACCCGCCGCCTGCCCTGAAACAACCCTTGCATAGTCCAAATATGTCGAAGGGGAGCGGGGAGCAGCAGCCGGACCACGCGACGCCGATCCACGTTTGCCTCGGAAGCTGCCCACACCCCGGGGAATCGGGCACATGACCTGAGGGTGATGCCCCACCCGTTCGGCCGCTCACGCCCCTTTCCTGCCTTCAGACTGCTGGCCAGGAGCGTTCCCGCCGACGGACGTGCGAGGGGTGAGGGTGAGGGGTACGGGGTGGGTCTGACCGAGCGCGGAGGGGGCGACCGTGCCGCTCGGGGCGGAACGGGACCGACGATGACGGACCGCGGCAACCGGCAGCCGAGCGCGGCGACGGCGGACCGGCCGGGCGGGCCACGTCATCGGGACGAGCACCGTCGCGACGACGGGCCGGTGCGTGCGGTGCCGCGGCACGTGGCCTGCGTGATGGACGGCAACGGCCGATGGGCACAGCAACGATCGCTTCCCCGGACGGCGGGGCACCGGGCCGCGGAGACCACCGTCATCGACATCATCGAGGCCGCCCGGACAGCAGGCGTCCATTGGCTCAGCCTGTACGCCTTCTCCACCGAGAACTGGAGCCGCCCCGGCCCCGAGGTCGACTACCTGATGCGCCTGGTCCGCCGGGTCGTACGCAGGCACGCCCCTCTGCTGCTCGCCCGCGGCATCCGCTGCCGGTTCCTCGGGGCCTCGGACCCACGGATCCCCCGTGCGCTGGCCCAGGACTTCGAGGACTTGGCGACACTCACCTCCGGCAACCGGGGCATGACGCTGACCATCGCCTTCGACCACGGCGGACGTCGGGACATCGTCGAGGCCGCCAGGTCGCTGATCCGCACCGCGACGCCGGCCGACGCGGTGACCGAGCAGCTCTTCGCCGACCATCTGCCGTTCCCCGACACCCCGGACGTCGACCTGGTCATCCGCACGTCCGGCGAGCAGCGCATCTCCAACTTCATGCTCTGGCAGGTGGCCTACGCCGAGTGGGTCTTCCCCGAGGTGCTCTGGCCGGACTTCCGCGCCCCCGACTTCCTCGCCTGCCTGCACGCCTACCGGCGCCGTAACCGCCGCTTCGGCGGCGTGCCGCCCCAGACGAACGGAGACACGTGATGACGACCGGGAACGCGGGGGCGGCCCAGGACGTACCCCCCTCCACCAAGGAAGAGCAGTTCCGTGCCTTCTTCGACGACCCACGCTGGGCGCTGGCCGTCATCCGCGCCACCGTGCTGGAGGCCGCCCATCCCCAGGTCGGCGCGGCCCTCGCCGAGAACTCCACCTTCGTCGCCCACCCCTGGCGCCGGCTGCGCAACACCTTCCTGAGCATGCGGCGCATGTTCGACGCCGACCCGGCGGTACGGGAACGGGAGACCGCCCGGCTCAACAGGCTGCACGCCCGCATGAGCGGCTCCGACTCCCGCGGACGTGCCTACGACGCCATGGACCGTCCGACCCGCGCCTGGGTGGTCGCCACCCTCTTCGAGAGCGCCGTCACCATGTGCCGACTGAGCGGTCAGCCGCTCGACCAGGACACCATGGAGCACATGTACGCCGAGTACCGCGCCTTCCTCGCCGCGCTCGACGGCGACGCCGGAGAACTCCCCGTGGACCTGAACGACTTCTGGCGGTACTTCGACCGGGTCGTCGAGGAAGAGCTGGAGGACACCGAGGCGGCCCGCGTCATCCTCTTCCGGCTCTTCGACCACCTGCCCGCCCCGGCGCTGCTCGCCGGCGCGCCGACGCTGTGGGCGGCGGGCCGGGCCGTCGTCGGTCCGCTCCTCGGCGCGATCACCGTCGCCTCACTGCCCGGCCCCTACCGGCGCAAGGCAGGCCTGCCCGAGACCCCCGGCGCCCCGACCCTCATGCAGGGCGCCTACCTCGCCGCCGGACTCACCCGCTTCCTGCCCAAGGGCTGGATCGACGCCACGACCATCATCGAGATCCTCTCCTCCCCGCCCGGCGGCCACGCCGCCAAGGCCGGGACTGCGAGCGCCCTGCGCACCCGCGTGAAACGGGCGGCGGCCCTGCTCCGTCTGGTCACCCCACTCGGCGACGACACCGACCCCGAACCGGCTCCGCCCACCACGACGGCCACCGGTGAGGGCCGGCGCTCGGCGGAGGAGTTCTTCCGCCAGGTGCTGGACCAGACCGGCGACGGTCACCTCGACTGGCCCGACCTCGCCGCCATGGCACGCGAACTGGCCACCCGTCTCGACCTGGACGAACCCGAGGAGACCCGGCTCTACGAAGCCTTCGCCGCGTGGTGGCGTGAGCTTCAGGCATCCCTCGACACGGACGGCGACGGCAGGGTCAGCATCGACGAGTACGCCGCCGCCGTGCCGTCCCTCGCCGGTCCCGCGCTCATCCGCGTCGCCGAGGTGCTCTTCGACGTCACGGACAAGGACGGCAGCGGGGCCATCGACGCGCACGAGTACCGGGCGCTCTTCCGCACCGCCTTCCACCGCGACCTCGCCACCACCGACGGCGCCTACGGACGCAGCGCCTTCGTGGGTGACTTCCTCTCCTTCATGTCGGGCCGCCGCGCGAACACCCCCTACGACCCGCTCCTCGCCGACGCCTGACGCCCCGCCACGTGGTGCTGCCGGGGCCCGCCGGGTCACAACCGTCGTGCCTGTGTCACGAACGTGCCCGCGAACGGCCCCGGCCCGGCACGGGCCGATACAGGCGCCGCTCCGGTGGGGCACCCTCACCGGTACACGCAGACTCCCGGGGGGAAATCTCATGGCCCACGCACTTCGCCCACGCCGTACCGCCGCCGCACTGGCGGCCCTCTCGCTCGGCACCCTCCTGCTGACCGCGTGCGGCGACGGGGACGCCGACAAGGGCACGGGACCCGCCGCCACGTCGGCGGCCCCGTCCCCCTCCCCGGCGGACACCGGCAAGCCCTCCGCCACGCCGTCGACCGCCGGCCCGGACGACGGCGGCAGCACCGCCGGAGGTTCCCCGGACGACAGCGAGGGCACGCCGCCGCCGTCGAAGGCCGGGGCCGACGACGATCAGGACGGCGGCGTGGGCATGTGCGAGACGCACGACATGGCCTACACGGTCACCGTCGCCTCCAAGGCCGCCCACCACGCGCTGCTGACCGCGGTGAACAAGGGCGGCGCTCCCTGTCTGCTCCCGGTCAATGACCTGGTGATCACCATCCCGGGCCTCGACGGCGCCGCCGAGCACGTGGGTCCCAAGGACACGGACCGGATCGTGGAGCCCGGCGGCCGCGCGTACGCCGGGATCCACTTCTCGCGCGGGGACGACGCGGGCGGCAAGAGCGTCGACAAGGTGGAGGTCGCCCTCACCGCCGCCGAGACGCCCGCCACGCTGCCGGTCGACGACGGCCCCGTCACGGTCAACGACATGCTGGTGACCACCTTCTTCACCACCGCCGAGGACGCGCTCTCCTACTGACCGGGACGCCCTCCGACGCGACAGCCCCCGTCCCGTTCCGCTGTACGCGCGCTGCCGCCGGTCCGGCCGGAAGGTCAGGTGACCCCCCGACGGCCCTCAGCCCCTCCTGCTCAGTGGCAGGGTCACCGCACGGTCCCGGACCGGCGGCAGACATCCCGCGCTTTCACTGCACGCCCCGTACGTGAGGAACACCCGTGTGCTGTCGCCGCCTTCGGCCCGCCGCACGGGAAGTTCGAGAGTCACCGGGCCGTCGTCGTAGACCGGCAGGGCGACGTCGAGTCCGGCCGGGCGCAGCATCCGTTCCTTCGCGTCGGTGCCGGCCGGCCCCGTCGCCCGCAGGCCGCCCTCGGTGCGGATCCGGGTCGGGACGCCGATCCCGTCGACCCCGTCGTCAGGCAGGTCGAGGCTGTAGAGGTGGAACCCGGCCTGCCGAGGCCTCAGTTCCGCCAGGAGCCGCGAACCGCCGTCGTCGCGGGACTCCACCCGGACCGTCACGCGCACGCCTCCGGCCGTGAAGGAAGCGGCGTGCGGTGTCCTCGCCGGCTGCGCGGAGGCCGTGCAGCCGGCGAGAACCGCAGCAACGACCGCCACCGCCGTGCCCGTACCGACACCCGTGCGGCGCGCCTGGAGCCGGACGGCTACGCCCATCGCTTCAAGAACTCCTCGACCTGCGCGGCCGACATGCCCCGGGCGTTGGCGAACTCGCCCTGGTTCGTCGCCACCTTCACCCGGCCGGACGTGGCGTCCAGGACGGCCAGTGCTGGTATGCCGCTGGTCCCCAGGTCGACATAGCGTTCGGCGACCTCCAGGTTGTTGTCGAACTCGCCGACGTCCACCTTCACCACGTGGTACCCGGCCAGCAGCGCGGAGGGCCCGGGCTCCTCGAACCGGGCGCCCAGGACGCGACAGTCGAGGCACCAGTCGGCTCCGAAGTCGACGAGCACCGGGCGGCCGTCCTTCTTCGCCGCCTTCAAGGCAGCCGCGATGTCACCCGCGGCGTCCGCCTTCGGGTCGTAGTCAGGGGCGTCCTCCGCCTCGGACGGGGCCTGCTCGGTCGTGGCCGGCGCAGCCACGACGTCGACACCGGCCTCCCGGGGTTCCGCGTCCCCACCGGCGCAACCACCGAGCGAGGGCAGGGCGAGCACGGTCAGCGCCAGTGCCGTGGGAAGCAGGGGACGTCTCACGCGAATCCTCTTCGTTGCATGTCTGTTCATGGTCAAGAAGCCGCAGTGTCGCACACCGAAGATCCGGCCCACCTCCCAGATCCGGCCCGTGCCGAGCCGTCGACCGCGCCGAGCCTCTCAGTTCGTACGGGAGCAACCCCGCTACGCACCACACGCGCGGCATCTCCAGGCACGCCGAGTGCCGCCTGGTGCGCCCGGCCCCACAGCTGCGATCATCCACCACGTGACCGCGACCGCACCGAGCTGGCTGACGCTCTTCCTCGACATACCCCATGCGAACCACCAGTCAGCATGCGGCTTCTGGCAGGCAGCCACAGGCTACGAGCTGTCCTCCCTCCGGGGGGAGGACGAGGAATTCGCGACGCTGATCCCGCCATGCGGAGACGCGCACCTACGAGTGCAGAGAACGAGGGCCGAACACTTCTCGGCCCACCTGGATCTCCACGTCGCCGACCTCGACGCCGCCACCGACAGCGCGGTGCGGGCCGGCGCCGACGTCGTCGCGCAACCGGGCCACGTCGTCATGCGGTCCCCGGCCGGGCTCCTCTTCTGCCTCGTGCGCGGCCATGACGAGACGACGCCCGCCTCATCCGGCGACCGGGGCACTCACCGCTCCTTCACCGACCAGCTCACCATCGACGTCGCGCACGACGCCTGGGACCGAGAGAAGACCTTCTGGTCCGACCTCACCGGCTGGACCGTCACCCAGTCGGCCCGTCCCGAGTTCGCCCGCCTGCACACGCCGCCGTCGCTGCCCGTCCGGGTCCTCCTGCAACGCCGCGACGAGGGTGGAACGTCGGGTCATCTCGACATCGCCACGGACAACCGCTCCGCCGAAGTCGAACGGCTCATCCGCCTCGGAGCCACCCAGCTCGGCCACGGGCCCACATGGACGGTGATGACAGGCCCCGACGCCAGCGTCTTCTGCGTCACCGACCGAACGCCTGCCACCGGGCTCCTGTCCTGAGCACGGCGACGACGACGAGCAGAAGCCGGCCGGCGGCTCCGGCGGGGCAGCCGGAACAGTTGGGTGGCTTCGGTGCGGGGCGCGCCCATGCCCCGCCGGTCCTCGGTCAGGACCGGGAGGCCCGCGACGCGCGGGTGGCGTGCCGGTGCGCCAGCACGGTCAGAGGCACCGAGGCGATCCAGCTGTAGACGGCCGCCACCGGCGCGAACTGGGCGATGCCGACGGAGAGAAGGAAGACGCACGCCTGTGCGGGAAAGGCCGGGAAAGGCCCTCGGCGCTCCGGTCCTCGCGCGATGCGCACGGCCATCAGGTACAGCACGAGGGCGGCCGTGCCGATGACCGCGCCGTACAGGCCAGGTCCGAGCGGCTGCTGACCGTAGTCGGCCAGCACCCTCGTCGGAAAGGGGATCAAGGAGACCAGCGCCAGGAAGGCGACGTTGCACCAGAAGAGCGAGGTGTCGATCCACTCCGCGTCACGCAGCACCATGTGGTGGGCCCGCCAGAACATGGCGATCACGACAGCGCTCAGCAGGAACGTCCCCACCTGCCCCGTCACGTCGTCGAGCGCGTCCGCCAGGGCCTGCCCTTGAAGCCCGTCGGGCACGTCGATGTCGAGCACCAGCAGCGTCATGGCGATCGCCACCACGCCGTCGCTCAACGCGAGAATCCTGTGCTTCGGCAGACGCATCTGCTCCGAAGGGGCGGCTGCGTGCCGGTGGCCCGTATCCATCGTCCTGTCGTAGCACCACCCGAGCGCGACACTCCGGCACCCGTCCACCGGACCGCGCACGTGTCGTCGCCCCAGGTTCCGGACCAGGCACGCTCCGTGGATGCGTGCCGGTCCGCAGTGCTCGACCTCGACGACACGGGCGCTCGGGTGTCCGAAGGCGTCCCGGCAGGGGCGGCGTCCTGGCTGGGACGGCGTCCTGGCATCAGGCGACGGGCATCCCGCCGTCAGTGCTCGCGCGTAGGTTCTCCCCGTTCGGCCCGGCGGACGGGCCGCAGAAAGGGGAGGACTGTCGCTGTGAGCATCCACATGCACATGCGCGCCGTCGCGGAATCCGAGATCCGGTACGACCACACCTGGCTTGCAGCGTTCATGTGGGAGGCGTGGGAGAACCACCCCGACGAGTACGCGAGGGGCATCGCCGAGTCGATCGAAAAGATCTGGGACTCCGTCAATGACCTCTACGCCGCTGCCGCTGTCCTCGATGCGGGTGCCGACGACTCCTGGGAGCTGCCGGTCTACGGTGGGCGGCCAGTGGTCCATAGCGCCGACGCCGACCCCTCCAGCCCGCCCCTGGGAATTCTCGAGCCGCCTGAGGTCTCGCAGGCCGCAGGCTTCCTGGCTCGTGTCTCGTTCGACGAGCTGTGGAACGCCACCGGTGCCGGGCTCGTCTGGGCAGGCTGGGACGAAGCACAGGTCAGACAGGAGTTCCTCGACCACCACGAGGGACTCCTAAGGTTCTACGGGCGGGCGGCCACGGCGGGCCACGCGGTGGTCAGGGCGGTATGGGCTTGAGACGTGGCCCATCCCGGGCACAGCCATGCGACGAGGGAGACGCATGAGATCCACCATGCCGAGGGCCGTGCCCACGGCGAGAAGGGACAGGCCACGTGACCACGCGAACAACAGGTGCACAGATCCGACTCAGCGATGCGACACTGCCCCCATGACCAGGCCGGACCTCACCGAACTCGACTATCTGCGGGAGATCGAACGACTCGCCAAGGCAGTTGCCTCCGCAGCCGCCGACGAGCAGTGGTACGCCTGCGACACCGAAGCTGAGGGACCGCTCCAACGCAGTGTCAACGCTCTGGGACGGGCCCTGCTGCACTATCACTTCCCCCTGGACGGTTGCTTGCAGGAGGAGGAAGACCGTCCACAGGTTCCTCTCGCCGCCGTGGCCGTCATACGTCCCGGGGCCATGCCCGTCGGCACCGAGGAGACCTACGCGCATGCCTGTGCTCGACTGGGAGTGGAAGCCCGCCCTGAGGGGTGGGCGCTGTGGGAGACCTGGGTCGAGGGAAAGCTGAAGGTCACCATGGTCGTATCCGCCGTGGACACCACCGAGGGCCTGCTCACCAACTGGGCCAAGGGCAGAGACCTGCTCCCCGTCATGCCGTTGCCCTCTCAGATCGCACAGGTCCACGCCGGCTGGACCGGCTGGGCATCCATCTTTTCCCCCTACGGCAAGAAGAAGCTCGGCCTCAGCGGACAGCCGTGATCCACAGGCCCCCAGCAGACGGATGATCCCGACCTCATTGTCAGTGGCGGCTGTCAGGCTGAGCGAATGGACCGTGATGACGAGCAGTTGCTGCGCCGCCGGGTCTACGGCGCAGACCACGACCGGCCCGGCCCGCGATCCGACCGGCGCTACGCGCAACTCGTCGGCGGGCCGCTGGACGGGCTGCTGCTCGACGTCACCGGCCGGACGCCCGACGAAGCCGGTACCGACGTCGCCCTGGCCACCGAGTTGGGGAGGTTCGGCCTGGGCGGCAGGTCCCTGTACGCCCCGCGCCCATCGGATCCGGACCGCTTCGACTGGACGGGTGACATTCCCTGACCGGTCCCGGGCGCGCGGTTGCCGCCGATGGTCGGCATGGACCGGCTCGGGTCCGATGAGTGCTCGGGCGGGCAGGCGGGCGCTAGGGGCGCCCTCCACACCGAGCCGCAGACGCTCCCGTAGTCCGACACCAGAGCCACGGGAGGTCGCTCCGCCTCGTCGCCAGGCCCGGCCGTGTTACGGCCGACCCCAGCGGCTTATCCGCAGGTCTTTCCGTTGAGGGCGAATGCCTTGGCACCCACGGGCGTTCCGGTGCCCTGGAAGCCGAACGAGGCGCTGCCGCCCGCCGGGATGGTGCCGTTGTGCGCCGCGTTGGTGACGGTGACGTCGGCCCCGGACTGCGTGGCAGTGGCGTTCCAGGCGCTGGTGACCCGTTCACTGCCCTGGAAGGTGAAGCCCAGCTTCCAGCCGCCGGTGATCGCCGTCGTCCCGGTGTTCTTCACCGCGACGTCAGCGGTGAAGCCGCTGCCCCAGCTGCTGGTGACCTTGTACGTCACCGAGCACGGACCGGTCGACGTCGGGGTGGGTGTCGACGTCGGGGTGGGTGTCGGTGTCGGGGTCGGGGTGGGTGTCGGCGTGGGGGTCGGCGTCGGACCGGGCGTGGGCGTCGTCCCGTCCGGCGTCGTACCCCACTGCCTGACCGCACCCTCCATCAGCACGATGTTCGCCGCATCGACGGGCGTGCTGCCCGAGGCGGTGGGGACGCCCTGGTAGGACCAGTCGTTCGCCGGGTTCCACGCGCCGGCGGAGGCGATCCGGAACTGGACCTCCTTGCGGTAGGCCGACTGGCCCGCCGGGGCGATCACCGTGTCCGAGCAGTCCACCGTCACGTAGTAGACGTTGTCCTTGAACTGCGTGGGCCCGCTGAGCTTGCCGCACTGGTTGTAATTGGTCGTGAGGGTGATCTGGGCGGGAGTGACGCCGTCCTCGAGAGTGAAGTAGTACCGCAGCGACGCGTCGTTCAGCGCCCGCGCGGGCCAGGCCGACTTGTTGACCAGGTACGCCTTGATCTCGGTGAAGCTGGAACCGGTGGCGTTCACCGAGGCCTGCACGGACATCTCGGGCCCGTCCGGCTTCTCCGCCTGCGGGAAGCTCGCGAGCGGCGCGCCGCCGTACTCCGCATAGAGGCGGGCCAGCGCACCGGTGAACGCCGCGTTGTAGTCGGTGGCGACCTCGTTGTTGGTGTAGTTGGACCGGTCGTCGGTGTAGGCGTCGTCCGCGGCGCTCGGACCGCCGACCAGCGCCCCGTACAGCACGTGCCGGCTCTCGACCGGGTTGGTGATCTGGTCGGTCCAGGAGCCGTGAGCGGTGCGATGGTGCGGCTTGGTGGGAGCGTTGGTGCCGAAGCCGACGACGTAGCTGGACTTGCGCGGGTTGTCACCGAGCGCGTAGTTGATCTGCCGGACGGCGAAGTCGTGGTAGCGCTGCTTGCGTTCGCTGTCGCCGGTCAGCCAGTCGGAGTACGAGAGGGCCACGAACGCGGTGTTGGCCGCATACCGCAGCGATCCCCAGCTGTCGAGGACGGCCTGTCCGCCGGGCGAGTACTTCACCTTCTGGCCGTTCACCCCGCTCGTCCACCAGTCGAGCCAGCGGTTGGCGTCGTCGACGTACCGCTGCTTGCCGGTCAGCTTGGCGAGCATCACGTAGGAGCCGTACGACGTGTCGTCCCAGGAGATCGTCCACCGGTAGGAGCGGGTGGTGGTCTGCGGCTCGGTGGAGAGGTTGTCGTAGTGCGTCTCGGCCTTGGTCAGGTACGAGGCGTCGCCCGTGGCCTTGTGCAGCCAGATCGCGCCCCACACCAACTCGTCGTTGTAGCCGCTCCAGGACTTGTAGTACGACTGCGCGTCGGTGATGCAGTCGCTGTACTTGCCCCGATAGGTGTCGGCGAAGGTGTAGAGCTGCTTGGCGTGGGTGAGCAGCTTGTCCGCGTACGCCGGGTCCGAGTCGCGGAAGACGATGGAGGACGCCGCCATGGCGGCCGCGGTCTCGCCCGCGAGGTCGGAGCCGGGGCAGGAGGCATCGATCTTGTGTGCGGGCCGGGCCATCGGCATGACCTCGGCCGGGCCCCACCACTTGTGGTCGTCCGCGCCGTTGCCTACCTGGCCGTAGAGGACGTTCGGCGAGGGGTGCGCCTTGACGAAGTAGTCGTTGACGAAACGCAGGTTGTCGCGCAGGTGCTCGAGCTGGCCGGAGGAGGCGTAGGCGGCCTTCTGCTCGATGCCGCCCCAGGCGAGCATCGTCGCGGAGTACGCCATGGGCAGTCCGAACTTGACGTGGTCGCCGGCGTCGTACCAGCCACCGGTGAGGTCGAGACCCGCGTCCTTGCCGTCGTCCAGGCCAGAGTCCCCACGCCAGCCGACGCGGTTGAAATCGGGCAGCCGGCCGGACTGCTGGGCCTCGTAGAACAACAGCGACTTCTGCAGCGCCTCACCGTAGGCGAAGGCGGGCGCTGCGGAGGCGGAGGTCGAGGCCGACAGAGGTAACAGAGCGCCGGCGAGAAGCACTCCGACGAGGGCTGTCAGCCCCGCGCGAGGCCCGGTTACGGCCGAGGAGCGGAGTCCTCGTCTACGGCGGAACACGTGGGGGAGGCGCAACGGAACGACCCTTCCGACGTCGGTGGGGCGGGCGGCGGGCCAGGCTCCGGCCTGCCCAAGGAAAGTGGAGTCCCACCCCCAGGGATGAGGAGGCAGGACCTTCGTGCGACCGTGCGGCTGGCGATGGGAGCGCTCCCATCGCTCCCGTTCATGAAGCCAGCAGGGCCCGCACCTGTCAACAGCGGTCACACAACCTGATGCGCCCGCTGCACGCACCGCTGCCCCATGGGCGCCGTCATGGCGGTCAGCAGCAGCACCGCAGGGCCGTTCAGGGAGCACTACGCCAGCTCCCAGCGTCTGTTCCTGCCGTGCCCGCGCCCGCGTTCGCAACGTCAGGCGTATCGCCGAAGCCAGCGCAGCCTCGCCGCATCCTGATAGGGGCCACCGCCCTCGTGATCGTTGAACTCGTAGACCTCGATGGTCTTGTCTGAGCCGGCCCAGGCGTTGAACGCCGCGAAAACGGTCGACGGAGGACAGGTTTGGTCCTCCAACGCCGCCGAGAAGAGCGCGGCCGCGCGGCCACGGGCGGCGAAGTGGACGGCGTCGAAGTAGGACAGCGTACGCAGGACCTCCTCGGTGCGGCCCCGGTGCGTCCTGAGGTAGAGGCCCACCTCACGGTACGGGTGCCGGTCCGTCAGCGTCGTGGCACGGGGGTAGTCGCACAGGAACGGCACGTCCGGCGACACGGCGACCAGGTCCGACACCAGGCCGCCCACGGCGATGCTGATTCCGCCGCCCTGGCTCGTGCCGAGTGCCACAGTCCGCGACGCGTCCGTCAGCGGGTGCGAGCGAGCAGCCTCCACCGCGCGTACGGCATCGGTGAACACACGCCGGTAGTAGTAGTTCTCCGGGGCGTCGATGCCCCGGGTCATGAAACCGGGGTACGCCGGAGCGCTTCCCACCGGGTCGGCGGTCCCGCCTCCGCCGCCCCAGCCGCTGCCCTGTCCTCGGGTGTCCATCACGAAGTGCGCCCGACCGCTGGAGGCCCAGAGGAGGTCCTCGTGAGGAAGGCCGCGTCCACCGCCGTACCCCTTGAACTCCACCACCAGCGGCACCGGTTCCTCGATGGTGACCGGGAGGCGCAGCCAGCCCTTGACCGGGTGACCTCCGTACCCGGCGAACGTCACGTCGTACACCGCGATCGTCGACAGTCCTGCGTCGACCGGTTCGAACCGGGCGGCCAGGTCGAAGACCCGTGCCTCCTGAAGCGTCGTGGCCCAGAAGGCGTCGAAGTCCCCAGGGGCGACCGAATCGCTGTGATACTCCCGCAGTTCCTCGATGGAGAGGTCGAACAAGGCCACGGAGAACCGCCTTCCGTCGATGTCACGAGCGATCACACCGTACGGGATGTGCGTACGGCCCACCTCCACAACTCGTGGGCCATCTCGCGATCCCGCGCCCGGAGTGGCCGTGTCTGCGGGGTCGTGCCGCTGGAGGGCCTCATCGAGGACGCCCTGACTCCCGACGGACCGCTGACCCCGTTCCTCGCCGTCTCCCGGCGGCTGCCGCAGGTGCCTCGCCACGCCACGGAGAACCGGCCGGCGCGAACGCCGGGTCGACCCGCGCCCTGCACGAAACCGTTCCCGTCTTCGAAGGGCGCGAGGACCTGGTACGGCAACGCCAGACCGTCATCGCCGCCAACCCCGAACTCCAGGGAACGCGAACTGGCCAAACCCGCACTCGCGGCCACCCTCACCCAGGCATTGCGTGAACGCGGTCTGGATTCCACCACAGCAGCGCTCGCCGCGGAAATCGGGATCGCCGCGTTCAAGGTCGCTTACGAACGCTGGGTCAACGACCCCGTCCAACCCACCCTCGCCCAGCACATGCGGGAAACCCTGGACACGGCCAGGCACCTCACCACGCCGGCCGAACATGCCGCCGCGACCGACAACGTGAGCTGCACGGACCTGGAGGGAGCGACATGATGCGGGAGGCACCCTGGCAAGGAGCCGGCGGGCTCTCCGCCCTCGCCGTCTCTGTAGGGGTCGCACAGCTCGCGGCCTCGAGGACGGTTCGTGTGCTTGCGCCCGCCGTGAGACCTCTTCGGTTCAGTGCCGGAGAGAACAGTCATCCGCTGCCAGGTGCAGGTGCAGGTGCTGCAGGGCTTCCAGTTCGGTGGTGGGGAAGGCGTGCCGTCGCCACTTCTGGAGGTAGCCGTCCTCGCCGTGGGTTCGCCGCACCTTCTCGGCAGCCATCAGGACCGCGTGTGCCAGGTGGGTGCGAGGACGTGTGGACGTCCACTCGAGGGTGCCCATCCCGTCCGGTGTGCCGAAGCTCGTCGACATGTCCGGGAAGCGACGGATCGTGATGTGCACCTCGCTGTTCCGGCGACGAAGAATCCAGCGCGCCTCCGCCGGTTCGAGATCGAACGAGAACCGCTGGATGCCGTGGGGGCCGTAGAGGCCCGTCACGCCTTTCAACAAATCGGCGAGCGCGTCCGTGCAGTAGCTGACGTGGTCCCGGTGCTTCGTCGAGCCGTCCCAGATTCGGTACGTCGCCCAACCAGAACCGCTCAGTTCCCAGCTGAAATGCAAAGACCCCGTCACCGAATCCCCCTGATGGTTTGCAGACAACGCTACAGCGATACGGAAAGCGGCCGACCGCAGGCGAGGTCCCTTCCCGTTCCGCTCCCGGTGGAGAGGGGCTGTCAGCGTTCGAGGCGGCGGGGTTGGTGGTGCGGGTACCCCCACCCCGACCCGGGGGTTGATCGGCTGGGCAGCGCCCCGCGAGTGCGGCGATCGTGTCTTCGGAGAGAAGAACACCTGAGCCGAAGGAGCAAAGCGATGAACCCTCCCGAGCAGCGCGCTCTCGCACGCCGCACGTTACTGGCCGGCGCGGCAGCCGGTGTGGGATCCGTGTGGATGGGTGCGGGGAAGGCCGCCGCGGACCGGGGGAGAGGACCGGTGACGCAGGCGGCGGTGGCCGCGGAGGTGGCGCGGATCGAGCGGAGGCTGATCGCGCTGCGCCGGGATCTGCACCGGAACCCCGAGGCGCCGGGGCAGGAGCGGCGTACGGCCGCCGTGGTGGCCCGGGAACTGCGGGCTGCGGGACTGACCGTGACCACCGGGGTGGGCGGTCACGGAGTCGTCGGTGTCCTGCGGGGCTCCGGGCCCGGCAGGACCGTCGCCTACCGTGCGGACATGGACGCGGTCCCGCCCACGGACATCGTCGGGACAGGTCCTGCCGTGGACCACGTCTGCGGCCACGACCTCCACACCGCGGTCGCCGTCGGCGTCGCCGCGGTCCTGGCGCGGCTGCGCGAACACGTGAGCGGGACGGTGGTCTTCATCTTCCAGCCCGCGGAGGAGACCCTGTCCGGCGCCCGCGCGGTGATCGACACCGGCCTGCTGGAGCGGCTGGAGGTCGAGGAGATCCACGCCCTGCACTGCGGGCCTTTCCCGGTCGGCCAATTCGCCGTGCTTCCCGGCTACGGAATGCCCGGCCAGGACAAGGCGGAGGTGACCCTCTCCGGTCCGAACGCGGCTGACGCCGCACGGGCACTGGCCGCCGACATCGGATCCCTCGCCACCGTGACGCCACCGCAGAGCCCGGCGGAACTGGAGCGCCTCGTCAAGGACGCCCTCACCCCCGATGGACCGCTGACCCGGTTCCTCGCCGTCCGGGCAGTGGCGCAGGGGACCCAGGTGAACGTGTCGTACCGCTGCTGGCCGCAGGAGCGATACGTGGAGGTGCGCGAGGCGATCCGCCGGGCGGCGGCACCGCACGCGGGAGCGGTGGCCCGCTTTCCCTCCGAGCCGTTCCCGGCCCTGCTCTGCCCGGAGCGCGAGACCCGGATGCTCGCCCGCCACCTGCGCCGCACGCTCGGGCGGGACACGGTCGTCACCCTCCACGCCGCGTTCCCGCCCTTCAGCGGCGAGGACTTCGCCCTCTACCTGGACCGCCTGCCGGGCACCTACACGTTCCTCGGTGTCCGGGCTCCGGGCGCCGCCATCACCACGAGCTACCCGCACTTCCCCGACTTCTCCCCGCACGAGCAGGCCATCGGCACGGGCGTCCGGGCGATGGCGGGATGGATCGCGGAACGCACCCGCAAGGGGTGACATCCCGCCCAGCCGACCCTGCGTCCGCGCCGACCGGTCCCCCTTGCGGCAGGCGGCCCTCGCGCGGCACCGGCCGCCGGCCCTGGGTCCGGTGAAGAGGCATCGCACGTGCTCCGCGGCCGCGCCCGACGCGGCCGAGCCCACGGGCGCGGATGATCGCCGCTCGGCGGCAACCCGCCACCCGCACTCACTCGAACGACGCAGGCCGGGTCGTCGGGACCGCGGCGCACGGGCGATGCTGGCGTGGTGCGAAGCCGCACCCCGGCCTGGGACGTGGGCGCGGGAAAAGAAGTAGGGCGAGGTCCTCGAAACCTTCGGCGGAAGCGGAGCACGCGGTGATGGCGCTGATCCGGCGGGCCCCCGACCGGTCGGACGTCCGGCCGTCACGGGGCAGCACAGAACGGTCGTGAGTCCGGTGGAGCCCCTGGACGTGCGGCTCTTCGACGAGACTGTGGCGGCCGTCGCCCTGTTCACCGGCCCGGAGCACCGGCTGGTCTATCAGAACCGGGCCTGCGCCCGACTGCTCGGCGCCCGCCCCCTCGGACTTCCCGCACGGGAGGCGTTCCCCGAAGCGGATGCCGACACCTTCATGGCCGTGCTGGACGAGGTCGTCGCCACGGGGCGGCCCCGTCGCCTCCCCGAGGCACGCGATCCCGATCCCGACGCCCCGGAACAGGCGCGGTTCTTCGTCTACTCCTGCACGCCCGTCACCACCGCCGAAGGACCGGGGGCGATGGTCGTCGCACTGGACACCACGGCCGAGATCGTGGCTCTCGAGCGCTACCAGGCGGTGGCGTCGGCGGTTTCTCAGATGGTGTGGGTACTGCGCCCGGACGGATCCGCGGAGGAGATCGTCCCCGGCTGGCAGGAGCTGACCGGGGAGGCGTGGCACGGTTGGATGGACAGCCGCTTCACCGCCTACGTCCACCCCCGCGACCGCGATCGGCTCGAGCAGGACCGGCGCCTGTTGCTGGCCGACGAACCCCCGCGCGTCATCGAGACCGCCTTCAGGGTACGGACCGCCGACGGTTCCTACCGCCACGTGGCGACCCGATCGGTGCCCATCACACGTGGCGGCCGCGCCACGGAATGGATCGCCGCCACAGACGATGTCGAGGACAGATGGAACGCGGCGCTGCGTGAACATCTCCTCGCGCACCTCGCGGAGGTGTCCGGCGGCACTCTCGACGAGGTCTTCGAGGCGGTCGGGCACGTCATCGTCCCGGAACTCGCAGACGCCTGCCTGATCATGCTGCTGACCGGCGAGGAGTGGCCGCCACCTGAGAACACCGCCGTCACGGCCCGGCCGGCCGCCTCGGCGACCCGCCGCGACCTGTCACCGCCGCCTCCCCTGCCGGAGGGCGAGGTCGTCATCGGCGCCACCGCCCGCGCGGTCCTGGACAGCCGCACCCCTCGCACCATCCACCTCACCGTGGGAGGACGGGTGCCACCCGGTCTGGTCCCGGCAGCCATCGAACACTGGCTCTCCGACGCGGACGCCACCAGCGTGACGATCTACCCGCTGACAGCCGACGGCATCGTCCTCGGCTACGCCCTCACCAGCGCGAACGGCGACTCACCCGCCCCCGGGCCGACCGACACCGAACTGCTGCGCATGGTCTTCCACGACGTCGAACCACCCCTGCGCAAGACTCTCGACCTCCAGCGGGCACGTCGCACCGCCCTGCGCCTCCAGCGCGCCCACCTCACCGACCCGCCGGCCGTTCCCGGCGCGAGCCTCGCCGCGAACTACCAGCCGGCCAGCTCCGCCAACGAGATCGGCGGCGACTGGTACGACGCCGTCGTCCACTCCGACGACACCCTCGTCCTCGACATCGGGGACGTAGCCGGACACGACCTGACCGCGGCCACCGCCATGGCACAGCTGCGCAGCATGCTCCGCGGCCTCGCCTGGAGCAACGGCCCCACCTGCAAGCCGTCCACCATCCTGTCCATGCTCGAGGACGCCGCCGAAGGACTCGACATCGCCTCCTTCGCCACCGCCGTCCACGCCCGCCTGCGCCGGACCCCGAACGGTGGGTGGGGGTTCACCTGGTCCAATGCGGGCCACCCGCCACCCCTCCTCCTCCCGGCCCGCGAGAACCCCCGCTTCCTCACCGGAGACGACCAGGACCCTCCGCTGTGCGCCCTGCCCGGCATGCCCCGCACCAGCCACACCCACCAGCTCGCCCCCGGCGACACCGTCCTGCTCTACACCGACGGCCTCATCGAGAGACCTGCGGCGTCCCTCGACGAAGGCCAGCAGAGCCTCCTGTCCGCTGTCGCGCTCCACCGCGACAGCCCCCTGCCCGAACTGCTGCGGCGGCTGCAGGACCTCTCCGACAAGCGCGACGACACGGCCCTGCTCGCGTTCCGCGTCGATCCAGACAGCTCCGGCAAGGAAACCGCCGGCTAGGACGCCGCACGGCCCTCGTCCACGCCGCCGCCCTCCGCCACCCGGCGTCCTGATGTCCCGGCAGGCAGGTCCCCACCCCGACCCACCGCTTCGGGCGCGGCTCGCGCCACCGAACGTCGCGGGAGCCGTCCACAAGCCGGACCAATCGAAAGTGCATCGGCGGGCGACCACCACGGCGGTTGTCAGCGGACGTGGTGGCGGGCCGCGATCGCCTGGGCGCGTAGGCGGCAGGCGTACCAGGCGGTGGCCCCGCACACGCCGATGTACAGCACCACGGCCTGGACGGCGAACGCGGCGTAGTCGAACTCCCACGGGTGGCCGCCCGCCCCGGCGACGGACGCGGGAGCGTCACGGACGTAGGGGTGGAACACGGCGACGAGGCCACCCAGCGCCTGGGCCCCCGCGTACAGCACGACCAGCTCGCCGAGGACCCGCAGACAAGCGCGGTGATCGTCACGCCGCATCCGTGCCACCGCGTGCCGGGCGCGCCCCGGCAGCCAATCCGGGCCGGCCGGGGCCGCCCTCGCGCACACCTCGGGCACGTACACCACGGCGGCCACCAGCGCGGCGGCCAGCGCGAGCCACACCGCCGCGGCCGTCGCCTCGCCGCCGCCCTCGTAACGACTGCGACCCCAGGGCAACAGAAAGACGCCCAACAGGGGGAGTTGGGCGACGAGTGCGGCGGCCCATGTGCGGCCCAGGACCGCTGCGCGAGGCACGGGGAAGCGGGGGAGTGGCTTGGGCGATGTCGTCATGCCTCGAGGTAATCAGGGTCGCGGGCACGCAGCCATGGGCGCGGCACCACCCCCCGGGGTGGTGCCGGCACCACCATCGCGGGTCCGCCCGACGTCAGGATGACCCGGCTCGAGGCCGCGTGCGCCGAAGAAGGAAGCGGGGCGGCCCCTCGTACCGGCCGCCGGCGCGGCGGCTACTATGTAATGCAAGGATGTATGTCATGCCAACAAGTGATCGTGCCCGCCAGCTGCGCAAAGGGGTGCTCGAACTCGCGATCCTCGCCGTGCTGGACCGCGAGGAGTGCTACGCGATCGAGATCATCGGGCGACTCGACGCGCACCCAGCGCTCGCTGCGTCGCCGGGGACGGTGTACCCGCTGCTCGCCCGGCTCGACAAGGCAGGGCTGGTGGTCACCCGGTGGGTGGAGGCCGCAGGAGGGCCACCGCGTAAGTACTACCGGCTCACCCCCGAGGGCAGCGCTTCCCTCCGGGAGGGCGCCGAGGCGTGGGCCGAGATGAGCCGGGCCCTTTCCGAGATTTTTCGAGGAGGAGAGCGATGAGCCGCACCTACCTGCACGCCGTACGCGAACACTTGGGACGGCTCACCGCGGCCGACCGCCGACGTGCGCTGGTCGCACTGGAGGCGCAGCTCGACGAGTTCCAGGAGGCCGGCCTCGATCCCGCCGCGGTCCTCGGGAGCCCGGCGGAGTACGCGGCTCAGCTGGTGGAGGCGCTGTCCGAGGATCACCCGGCGGGTGAAGCGCGGTGGAGAGTCCTCGGGCTCCCCGTCGAGACGCGTGGGCCGGTGAACGCCGAGGTCCGCTCGCGTGTCTGGGATCCTGCCGACCCGAGACTCGTCGTGCCCCGTCTGTTCGGGCTGGGGTGGAGTCTCAACCTCGGGGCGTTCGCCGTGCGGCTCGGCCTCATCCGCCCCGACGACATGGGCCACGACGTGCTGGAGGGCGTCCCCGCCCGGAATCTGCGGCTGGCACGCTCCGTACCGCTGGTGATCGCCGGTGCGACCGCGGCCGCCACGGCGTTCACATGGCGCAGTCTGCCCCGGACCGTCGCGTCCGGTTTCGGCCTGGGCGGACGGGCGCGGGGCCGGGCGTCGCGCACGTCGATCCTGGGCATGGTGGCGATCGGCGCGGTGCCCGCACTCTGGTCGCAGCGCCCGGCCGTGGCGACCGAGGAGGCACTCGTGCGGGCCGCCACCGCGACGTCCCTCGCTGTGATCTCGGCAAGCGTGGTCGCCGCGACCGTGGCGGACGCCCGTCACGCGGGCGACCGCTGGGGCCTTCTCACCGCCGGCGCCGTGCCCGTCGCCGCGCTCGCCTCGATGGGCGTTGTGCTCCTGCCCCTGCGAGCCGGCCTCCGGCAGGCCTGGCGCACTCCGCCCTCCGCCGTCCCGGCCGGCGACACGCCGACGAACAAGGATCAGGAACCCCGATGAACGCCGACCTGTCGTCCATACCTACGCCCGTACTGATCGCCCTCGGCGTCCTCCTGCTCCTGCACCTCGCTCTCGTCGTCCTCTGCCTCGTCCTGCTGGCCCGCACGTCGGCCGACCGACTCGTGTTCGGACGGAAGTGGCCGTGGGTGCTCATCGTCGTGGGCGTCAACCTCATCGGTTCGGTCCTTTTCCTGGCGCTCTCCCGGCGCCCTTGTGCGGTCGAGGAACAGATGCCCGACACCGAACCGGCCGGTGCCGAGCGAGTTGTGCGCAGTCTCTACGGAGGGGACCGGGGATGACGGCCGCCATCGACATCCGTGGCCTCGTGAAGACCTACGGCCGCCACCGGGCACTCGACGGTCTGGACCTTCGGGTGGAGGAGGGGTCGGTCTTCGGTTTCCTCGGCGCGAACGGAGCCGGGAAGACGACGACGCTGCGCACCGTCCTCGCTCTCGCCCGCCCGACCGCCGGCACGGTGAACGTCTTCGGCCACGCACCGGGCAGCGCGGCGGCACGTGAACTCGTCGGCTTCTGCCCCGACGTGCCTGGTTTTCTCCCATGGATGACCGCCCGCGACGTGCTGGAGACCACCGCGAGCCTGTTCCGGCTGTCGCCCGGAACCACTCGTCGCCGGGTGGGCGAGCTGCTCGATCTCGCAGGGCTGAAGGACACTCGGGTGCGGGTGGGCGGGTACTCGCGCGGGATGCGGCAGCGGCTCGGTCTCGCCCAGGCGCTCGTCAACAGTCCGCGGCTGCTGCTGCTGGACGAGCCGACCTCAGCGCTCGATCCGCTCGGCCGCCGGATGGCGCTCGACCTGATCACCGCACTGCGCGGACACGCCACCGTGTTCTTCTCCACCCACCTGCTGCCCGACGTGGAGCGGGTGTGCGACAGCGTGGCGATCGTCCATCAGGGCAAGGTGGCGGCGAACGGCACCCTCGACGAGGTGCGTGCCGCGCTGGGAGGCGCCAAGCACCGCGTGCTTGTCACGGTCGACGATCGCGACCGGCTCCGTGCCGCGCTCGCGGGACGGCCATGGATCGTCACGGTCGCTGATTCGGATACGCCCGACGAGCTGGCACTGTCAGTGACCGACATCAGGGAGGCGTCACTGCGCCTACCCGCCGAGATCGCCGCCCTCGGCCTGCGACTGCACCGGCTCGAACCACGCGAGGCGAGCCTCGAGGACATCTTCATCGACACGGTGGGAGGCCCCCGATGAGCGCCGCCGTACCGCTGCTGCGCCTGCGCATGCGGGAGATCATCCGCACCTGGCGCCTCTGGCTCCTCCCCGGCGTGCTGGTCCTCCTCGCGGTCACCTCACCGCTCCTCGCACGGTTCACCAACGACCTCCTCGCCGCCGCCCTTGGACCGGGGGCGGAAAAGGCCCTCGCGTTGGCCGATCCGACCTCCGCGGACGCCTACGCGCAATGGACGAAGAACCTCACACAGCTCGTGGTGTTCGTCGTGATCGTCATGGCGGCAGGTGCGATCAACTCCGAGGTCCGCTCCGGATACGCGGCCCTGCTGCTCGTGAAACCCGCGAGCCGCAGCGCCTACGTCCTCACCCATGCGGCGGCGCTCATCGGCTTCATCAGCCTGGCCGCGTTCGTCAGCACCGGGGCCGGATGGCTCGCCACCCTGGCGTTCTTCGGCGAAGCGGGCCCCGGGCCCATCTTCGCAGCAACCGCTGTCTGGGTAGTGCTCGCCGCGGTGCTCGTGGGTGCCTCCCTCCTCGCCTCGGCGACGGTCGACGCCGCCGCGGGAGCGGCCGGAATAGGGATCGGCGCCTACTTCGTTCTCGTGACCCTCGGCGCCATCCCGTGCCTTACGGAGTACACCCCGGCCGGACTCATCCCGCTCATCGGCGCGATCGCCACCGGCACGCAGGAGGCGGGCCCCACGCTCTGGTGGCCGATCGGCACCGGCGTGCTGCTCGCCGCGGCCCTGCTGGCCGTGACGACGTCCGTGTTCCGACGGCGGGACCTGTGACCAGGGATATGCACGCCGACCGTCCTGGTCCACCCCGGCGCACGTCGGTCGCCGCTGAAGACGAGATACCGGTGGGCCTTGCGCTCGACGCGAGCGGTCAGCGTAAGGATGGCGTGCACCGCCTCGGCTTCATCGGCGGCTGAGGCGTCCGCCAAGGCCCGCAATTCAGGGATGAGGACTTTGAGCTGCGATCGGTTGCACACGATGTCGTCGCAAGGAGCGCCCCTGGGACGGTCGGTCCCTATTGACCGGACAGTGCTTCGCCCAGATCACTGCGGTAGTACAGGACGCTCCGTCCATGGCGCGCGCGGTTGAGCAGCCCGCCCCGTTCAAGGACACGGAGGTGCTGGTTCACCGCGGAGGTGGTGACACCCAGGCGCAGAGCCAGCTCGGTCGACGAAGCCGGCTCACCGAGAGCCGCCAGGAGGGCGGCGCGGGTTGTGCCGAGCAGGTCACGTACCGCGCCGGCGTCCGGGCGCTCAGCCGTCGACCACATGGCGCCCTGACCGCGAGCGGGATACACGATCGTCGGTGGCAAATCCTCGTCGAGCGGGGTGGAGGCGCGCGCCACGAACATGGAGGGCACGAGTGTCATTCCCTCGCCGTGTACCGGGCGGACGCGTGGTGCGGGACTGCTCAGGCGTACGTCGAGGTGCCGGCCGTCGAAGGTGACCGCGCTCGACAGGCCGCCGAGCATCGTGCCGATGCCGGCCTGGGAGGCGATGCGGCTCTGGTAGGTGATGTCCGCCTGCATCACGGCCCGCATGCGATGCCAGTACGGGACGAAACAAAGCTCCCACGCCGAGGCGAGTGCCGAGCGGATGCGGCTGACGACCTGGTCGTGTGGTCCGCGGAACACCGGCGGAACGGCACCGTGCACGCGCGTGAGGTCTCCTTGGAGCCTCTCCGGCGTGATGCGCGCGAGGTCGTCGAGTTCGTCGTCGAAGGCAGTCAGGGGTGACTTCGGCCGCGGATTGACGAAGTCGGCGACCCGTCGACTGTCATTGACGAGTGCGAGCAGCACCTCGGAGTCGAGGAGCGGACGGACAGCAGCGATGCGTTGCAGCCAGGGGCGCTGGAGAGGGAGTGCGTCGGGGACGCGCAGCGCTCGCAGCCCGAGTCCGAGCTCAGTGAGCGGTGAGATGCCGAACCGCACCGCAGAGACGTCCGCGGACTGCAGTACGTAGCGAATCATGAAGCATTATTCTACATCTGTTGGCCGCAAGGCCGCGTGCTGCCAGAAATGGTCAGGTGACAACCACCGCTCTTCCCGCCGTCCTCATGCGCGCACTTGTCCGTAGGGACACGGCGCTCAGACTTCTGCTCGTGGTCGCCTTCGTGGACGCGGGGGGCCGCGGAGCATTCTTCGCGCTGACGTCGCTGTACCTGACCACCGTCGTGGGCATCCCGGTCACGGCGGTGGGACTCGCTCTCACGTTCGCCGGCGGAGTCGGCCTGCTCAGCTCACTGGCCTTCGGGCACCTCGCCGACCGGTGGAGCGCCCGGAAGATGCTGCTCGCGTTGCATCTCCTGCAGGGATGCGCCCTCGAGGCGTACATCGTCGTTCGTGACCTGCCGTCCCTGGCGGCGGTCGCCTCCTTGGTCATGCTCGCCCAGCAGGGAAACTCCTCTGTGCGGTCCGCCGCCGTGGGCAGAGCCTTCCTGGGTGACGAACGCGTGAGGATCCGCGCGACGATGCGGACGGTGACGAACCTCGGGATGGCCGTGGGCACGTCGGTCGCAGCGATCCCCCTCGCGGTCGGAACCGGGCACGCCTACCGGATCACGATGGCGGTGGCCGGTGCGCTCTTCCTCGCGTCGGCGCTCATGCTCACACGCTTGCCCGCGCACCGCGTGGACGCCCGCCGCTTCGCGGTGACCGACACCCGTGACACCGCCCGCCCGGCCACCCCCGGACGGCCGCCGCACCGGAACATGCCCTTCCTCGCGGTGACGGCGCTCAGTGGAGTGTTCGGGATCCAGTTCGGCCTTTTCGAGGTGGCCATGCCTATGTGGGTCGTCGGGCACACCCAGGCACCGGACGTGCTGGTCTCACTCCTGCTGCTCGTGAACACCGGCGTCGTCATCGCACTGCAGATCCCGATGAGCCGCACAACCGCTGATGTGCGCGGCGCGAGCCGGACGATGGCACGGGCCGGGCGGCTGATGGCCGGCGCGTGTGTCCTGTGGGCCGCAGCGGGATGGGCCCCGCCCACGGCAGCGGTGGCCGTCCTCCTGGCCGCGGCGCTCGTCCACTCGCTCGCCGAGATCGCATCGAGCGCGGCAGGGTGGGTTCTGAGCTTCGAACTGGCCGACCCGGAGCGGACAGGCGCCTACCAAGGCGTGTACCAGACGGGGTACGCACTGGGCGCAATGGCCGCACCAGCGGTAGTCACGCTCACGGTGATCGACCTGGGCACGCCGGGATGGGCCCTCCTCGCGCTCGTGTTCCTCGCCTCGGCATCCGGGATCGCCATGATCGCCCGCCGAGCTGCCGAGGCAAGGGAGCCCAACACGGCGACGCACCAGTGCAAGCGTTCGGCGGCCTCACCCGACACAAGCCCACCTCGCCGGAGCGGGCCTGCGTTCGCCACCGCCGAAACGAGCAATCAGTAAGACGTTTCGCCGCAGCCGTCACTTTCCGTGCCGGTGCCGCCCGCAGCTCGCGGCGCGGCACCAGGCGCACACGTCATACGGCTCATGCGGCGCGTCACCGAACACCCTCCCGGTCGTCGCAGTCACCACGCACGGCCGAAGGGTCAGGGCGGCGCCGGCCTGAGCATCAACGATCCGATCATGCAAAGAAGAATGACGAAGGAGCAGGTGCGATGACGATCCGACCGTTCGAGGACTCAGACACCGATGCGGTGGTGACGCTGTGGGAGAAAGCAGGGCTGACGCGGCCGTGGAACAGCCCCTGGGCGGACGTGCGGCGCAAGCAATCGGTGCAGCCGGAGATGTTCTTCGTGGCCGAGGACGACGGCCGCATCGTCGGCACGGTGATGGCCGGCTACGACGGCCATCGCGGATGGATCAACTACCTAGCGGTCAGCGACGATCGCAGGGGGACCGGCCTGGGCCGCGCGCTCGTCGAGCAGGCAGAGGCAGCGCTGGCAGCACTGGAGTGCCCAAAGGTGCAACTGCAGGTCCGCCTCGACAACATCGGCGTCATCGATTTCTACGAGCGCCTGGGCTACGCACCCTACGAGGCAATCAGCCTCGGCAAACGCCTGATCAGCGATGTCGACTGAGCAGCCGCATCCGACGCAGGGCCGGAGACAGACGGCCGCGGAGGGCTGCGGCCAGATCGCAGCGAGCGGCTGTTCCCACTGTCACGCCGCCTGTCACGTCTTCCGCGGACAGGGCGCCGACCTGCACTGACATCCACCCGGCGCGGATTGGTCCGAACGAGGTGACAGCTGCACCGGTGCCCGCGGCGGAAGACGTCGCCGCACCGGTGGCCCAAGCGCCCCGGGGCCTCCACGCCCGCCGCCGGGCCCGGCTCCGCCTCCGCATCGCCCGCGCCGACGTCATCAAGCAGGCGGCGCGTACGCGACGCTGCTCCACCTCGTACGAGTGGTGGAGCTCTGGAAGGGCCTCAGGAGGCCGCGGCGGCCGCCTACCGGCTGCGGGGCTCGACGGCGACAACTACCAGACGCTGGAGGGCATGATCGGGGGTGACATGGACGCCATCCAGCGGTTCAGCGAGTGCTACGCCCCTTTCTGGCCGATGCGGGCCAGCTCCTTGCCCGTACGCGTCGACGTCGTGCCCTCGCTGCTCGGGCGGTACTTCGGTGTCGACGAAGGGGTGCGGCGGCGACCACGCGAGGAGCAGGTCCGGTTCGTTCAGTGCGAGCGTGGCGAGCTGGAGGTGGCTGTCCCTGATGGCCTGCTCATTGGCCGTGAGCGAAGCCGGCGTTGTGCTCTGGCAAGATGGCCTCGGCCCCCTTGCGATCCACGGAGTGCAGGCGACCCGACGCTACGAAGACCAACGAGTTCGCCGCTCCTTCGATGCCTCGCCGGCCGGCCGGGTGGGGGCACGCTGGACGACGAGCGCTCGCACCTGGTGACGACGAAGGACCCGGCGCCGGCCCAGGTCACAGCCAAGCTGCTGGGCGCGCGCGTGCAGGTCGGTGTCCGGAGGGCCGATCGTCTACCTCACCCCCTGAGGCGACGGGTTGCGCGAAGTTGGAGCGGGCGTCCGCGCGCCCCGTTAGCCTCCTCCTCTGGGCACGAGACCATAGGCGAGCCACCCGGGGGTTGACGGCATGACCGATCGCGATTTCGTCGCCTTCATCCTGGGTGCCCTCATCGGTGGGATCGGCATCTTCTTGTGGACTTCGGGCCACGAGATTGGCGCCGTCGCCGTGGTGGTGCTCCTGGGCTCCCATCTGTGGGACTGGATGGATGAGCCGGACCACGGCCAGAAACGGCCCGTGCTGACCGTCTTCGGTGAGGCCGCCGGAATCGTCGGCTGCGGCATCGCTCTCCTCGAGTTCCTGAACCGCTGACCACCGGGCCACGCTAAGGGCCCCGTTGCCTCCCCAGCAAGCGACGGGGCCCTCCTGCTGCGTGCGGGGGCTCAGGTCAGGGGTGCAGCCCGCGGCCGTCAGGGCCTGCGTGCTTGTGGCCTTCTCCGCCTCGCTGAACGGGTGGGAGGAGCCCGCTCGGTACGGGGGGCGTAGGCGAAGAGCACGATTGGGCCGCGCGTCTTTGGGGCCTGCTCCGTCCGGGCCGGCTGACCGCGAGCCTGCCGCTCCTCGCACAGCCCGAGTGAGCAATGCAGATGATGCAGCAGCGGCGTCCCGGCGTCCGGCCCTCGTTGTCCCGCGCTGCCGATGTTCTGCTGATTGCTGCCGGTACCAGGAAGAGAAGAGCCTGATGCCGCGCAGAACCTGACCGCGCCTGGCCGACTGTCCGGAGGGCGCCCCGGATCCCACAACCGGTATATCGCCGCCGCTTGTTGGAGGCTGCGGGTAGGGTAGGCGCGCCCACGTTGAACGCGTTCAATTCTGCGCGTTCGTGTGTCCATGGGGCGTCCTACCCATTCATGACAGGGAGCTTTTCGTTGCGCAGAGCAGCCATGGCGGGAGCGGTCCTCACCGCTTCCCTGACCGTCACCCTCACCCCGGCGCCGTCGTCCGCCGCCGCTCCTTTCAAGGGGGCCAACACCGCGACCGTGCGGGACGACTTCAACGGTGACGGGTACCGAGATCTGGCCGTCGGTGCTCCGTCCGCCGCCGCCGGCACGGTGGAGGCGGCCGGCGCGGTCGTCGTGCTGTACGGCTCCGCGTCCTCGGTGAACACCACCCGCCGCACGGTCATCACCCAGGCTTCGACCGGAATCCCCGGCGCTGCCGAGGCCTACGACGACTTCGGCAGGACGGTGGCCGCCGCCGACCTCGATCGCGACGGCTACGCCGACCTTCTCGTCAGTGCCCCCGGCGAGGACGTCGACGGCGCGGGCGAGTCCCGGGGCTCGGTGACCGTGGTGTGGGGCGGCCCCAGTGGACTTGCCGGCGGCGCGACGATCACCCCACCCACCGGCTACGGGGAGGGCAGAACCGCCTGCCGCTTCGGAATGTCGATCGCCACCGGTGATATGAACGGCGACGGTGCCCCGGAGGTCGGCATCGGCTCCGGCTGCACCACCGCCAACTACAGCGGCCCCTTCACCCGCATCGGCCAAGCCGCCGACAATTACGGCGAGTGGCGGGCGAACGCCCGCGGTGTGGTGATGGGCGACGTGAGCGGCGACGGCAGGGCCGAGCGCTTCTACCTGGCGGGCCCCACCGACGGTGACATCCGCGGACCGGTGAAGTTGGACGTGGGTGCCCTCGACCCCGACAACCCACTCGCCCATTACCCCATCGAGCTGCCGCTCGCGGACGGTCACGCGGGGGAGATCGGCGATATCAACGGTGACGGTTACGGCGACCTCGTCACCGGCGTCGCCGGCGACGACTCCTACTTCAACGCGCCCACCCCCGCCGCTCACCAGGGCGGCGAGATCCAGGTCCTGTACGGCAGCGCCCACGGCATCACCGCCGACCAGAAGCCGCAGGTCTTCCACCAGGCCACCACGGACGTCCCCGGCGCCGCGGAGTGGGGGGACTTTTTCGGCCAGTCCCTGTCCGTCGGCGACGTCGATGCCGACGGCTACGACGACGTCCTGGTCGGCGCCCCCGGCGAGGCCGTCGGCGCGCTCGCCTCGGCAGGCAGCGCCGTCCTGCTGCACGGCTCCGCCTCCGGCCTGACGACGGCGGGGGCAGTGGGCTACACCCAGGACACCGCAGGCATCCCCGGCACCGCGGAGGCCGGTGACGACTTCGGTGCCACGGTCCACCTCATCGATCTCGACAAGGACGGTAAGGCCGAAACCGTCGCCGGGGTCCCCGGCGAGAACTCCGACGGCTGTGTCTGGGTCGCCGGGGGCTCCGCCTCCGGCCCCGTCCTGGACGGCTCGGGCAACCTGTGCGGCAGCAGCGCCGGCATCACCGTCAAGGGAACCGTCGGCCACTTCGGAGCCGCCCTCACCAGCACCCACATAGAGTCCTGATCAGAGATGACACCGTCGGGGGGGGGGGGGGGCCCCCCCCCCGCCCCCCCCCCCCCGCCCCCCCCCCCCCCCCCCCCCCCCCCAACCGCACACCCCCCCCCCCCCCCACACAAAAAAGCGACACAACAACA
>NZ_JBHTVQ010000005.1:0-45807 GCF_042792855.1 Streptomyces sp. NPDC056600 | reverse complement strand
CGGACACGGCAACCGTCGCCCACTTCGTCCCCGCCCCACCCCGCACCCCCATCCGGACCTGACCTGAGTTGACCCCGTGGGGGGCCGGGCAGGCACGCTGCCTGCCCGGCCCCTGGCTGCCCGCCCCGCAGCCGCTCACCTGCTCAGGCGAACCCGCGGCCACGCGAACTCGAATGCGTCCAGGAAGACAGTTTCCAGCTCGCGGTGCCTGCGCGGAGGCTGTCCATCGGGTCGTAGTCCTTCATGGCCGTGGCGGTGCCCTTCCCTGCCGGTCGGTAAGCCGGTCGGATGTTCCCGGATCGGCTGTGCCTGCCGATCTGTGGGTTCAGACTCGGCGCTGGACGTGCAACAGGTACTCCTTGCGATCCAGTGGGTTGTGGTCTGTTCGAGGCCGGGTCGGGATGACGCCGCGGACGGGCCGGTAGCCCACGAAGGCGTGTTCGAGTTCGCCTTCGCCACGGGTCAGGCCGGGGAGCCTTCGCTCGAGGCCGTGCAGTGCGCCCGCCGGGATCTGACCGTCCAGCACGCACACGGTGCCTTGCACCACCGGGGCCTGCGGGATGGCGCCGAGTCCGGTCAGCAGAGGCAGCAGCGGCCCGTAGGTGTCGGCCGGCACTTCCAGCCGGTAGCGGTGCAGCGGTTCGTGGACGGTGGTGCCGGCCGCTTGGAGGGCGGTCGCAAGCACCAAGGGTGTGAGGTTGCGGAAGTCTCCCGCGGTGCTGGACATGCTGGCGTCGAAGGTGCCATGGGCGTGGCTTTGCCGGGCCCAGTAGCCGTTGTGCGTCAAGGTCACCGTGCAGTCGGTGACCTGCCAGCCCTGCAGTCCCTGCGACAGGGTCTGCATCACGGTGTCCTCGACGGTTCTGATGAACGCGTAAGGCATTGACCCGAGTTCGACTTCCCGCTGGAACCGCACGCCGGAGCCGACCGGAGCGGCCTCGACGCGGAGCCCGATAGTGGCGAGGAACGGGTTCGGGGGCTTGGCGATGTACTCCACGGCGGTGCCGGTGCCGTTCGGGCGTTCGATACAGATGGTGGTGGTCTCGCGGAAGTCGACCTCGACGCCGTAGTCGGTGGCGAGTGTCGCTTGGATGACTTCCTTCTGGACCTCTCCGTACAAGGAGACCGAGACCTCGCCGCGCACCTCGTCCTGGCGGAGGTTGATCAGCGGGTCCTGTTCGGCGAGTTGGGCCAACGCGGGGTGCAGCGCGGCCCTTGCGGCGGCGTTCCTGGGGACGACGACGCTCTCCAGGGTCGGTGGGGCGAAATTGCGGCTGTCCTGCACGGGCTCGGGCGGGACACCGATCGAATCGCCGATCCTGATCTCGCTGAGGCCTCGGATCCTGCCGATCCTTCCTGCGGTGATCGACGCGGCTCGAACGGTGCGACCGCCTTCGAATACCTCGATGGCGGTGACCTTGCCCTCGTTGCTGCCGCCGAACGTCAACCGGTCGCGGACGCGCAGGGTCCCGGAGAACATGCGAACGTAAGCGATCTTCTCGCCCGCGGGTCCGCGTTCCACCTTGAACACGGTGCCGTGCAGCTCGGCATCCGCTTCGCCGACGGTCCCAGGCAGCAGCTCCCTGATGCCGGAGACCAGCGAGTCGACGCCCACTCCGGTGAGGGCGGAGCCGAACAGCAGCGGGTGGATCGCGCCGCGACCGGTCTGGGCCGCGAGCTGTTCCCGCAGGAAGCCGGCAGACGAGGCGATCCTCTCGTCGTCGAGGTACGCGGAAAGGAACGCGTCGTCGTGCTCGGCGAGGCGATCCACCAACGCTGTGGCGAAGACGGCATCCGTTTCAGCGTGCGGCGTGAACGTCGCGTGGCGCGTCCCGCTGTCGGTGACAGACCCCAGGGGGACCACCGCCGAAGTCAGCCGTTCGGTGATCTCCCGCACGACCCGGTCGCAGTCTGCGCCTCGGCGGTCGATCTTGTTCACGAACAGCAGCGTCGGGATCCGAAGGCGCTCCAGCGTGCGCATCAGCACCCGCGTCTGCGCCTGGACACCCTCGACGGCCGAGACCACCAGAACGGCGCCGTCGAGCACGCCGAGCACCCGCTCCACCTCGGCGATGAAGTCTGGGTGGCCGGGTGTGTCGATGAGGTTGACCGTCGCACCGTCGACGGCGAACGACACGACCGCCGACTTGATAGTGATCCCGCGCTGCCGCTCCAGCGCGAGGGAGTCGGTCTGGGTACTGCCGTCGTCGACGCTGCCCGGCTCGTCGATGACTCCGGCGGCGAACAGCAGCCGCTCTGTCAGGCTGGTCTTACCGGCGTCGATGTGAGCCAGAATCCCCAAGTTCAACGTGTGCACTGCGCTCCAGGTCCTTCGAATCAGCGATGGTCTCCGCGGCGATGGACGTGGCTGCAACTCGCATGACGTGGCTCCTGGGTTCGGTGGGATCTTGGCGAGCAGTGGAGCAGACCGCCGGAGCGGTCAGCAACTGATTTGCCGACCGGCGGGCATCTGAAGCCCTACCGGACTTCAGCGGGCCCAGTTGCCCGAGTTCATGTCACCGGGTAGCGACGGTCGCGCTGGTACCAGCGGGTGCAAGGGGGACCGGCCGGATCCGCCAACCGTTCAACATCGCCTCACAGTCCGCGGCCCGCGGATCAAGCCGGCGACCCCGGAGGCCAGCACCATTACGCGGCTCAGCACGACTCACCATGTGCATCGCCACGCCGTATCCGTTGCGACACGGTTCATACCGGTGGAGCGGCACCCTCTGGAGATGGCATAACCATGCGCTTCGCTCAGCTGAGGCTGCTTCGCGGTATCCGGTCACTTGTACGTTCCGGGGCCGGTGAAGGCGGTGCGCACGCGCTTCGAGGTAGCGGTGCCCGTTGCCTCCTGCGAGATGGTGCGGCGTTCGGCTGTGGTGACGTGGAGGCCGAGGATCTGGCTGAGCACGGGGGCCGGGATGCCCTGGCCCGTCCGTCGGCCGTCGAGGGATCGGGCTACACCTGCCGCGATGCCCTCTACGACCCCGGGTACGGACTGCCCGTCGTCGGCGGCGAGCACTTCAAGCCCGGTCGCTTGTCTGAGCCGGTCTCACCCCAGCCTTCCCGCCGGTCCCGCCGGTGACCGGCCGGGGCAAACCACCCGCGTGGAGTTGTTTCGGGTTCGCGTGTGGGTGGGTGGGTGGGTGGTGTGGGCGCGGTCATTGTTCTGGTACGCATCGCCAGGCGATCACGGCGGCGGTGATGTAGGCGGTGGCGCCGATGGTCATGGTGATGCGTAGCGCGGTCGAGGGGTTGGTGGCGGTGGCCAGGAGGCTGCCTGCGAGGGCGACGCCTGTGGCGCTGCCGATCTGGCGGGTGGTGTTGAAGAGGGCGGAGGCGGTGCCGGTGTAGCTGGGGGGTACGGCGCTCATGACGGTGGTGGTCGTGCCGGTCAGGGCGAAGGAGGTGCCGAAGCCGGCTGCCATCATCGGGGCGATGAGGAGGGCGTAGCCGGGGTTTTCTCCCGCTGCGGCCCGGCCTTCGCGGACGCCGAACGCCACGGCTGCCAGGACGGCCAGGGCCAGGCCGGTGAGGACGGCCGGATCGCTCCAGCCGCGCCGTCCGGCCTCGTTGAGGGAGGCGGTCAGCAGGGCGACGGCCGCCACGATCGCGCACTGTGCGGGCCAGTCCAGGGCGCGCTCTGCCCGGCGGGGCGAGGGCGTCACATGGCGCAGTGTCAGCGCGAGGCAGGCCGCGCCGACGGGGAGGTTGATGAGGAAGATCCAGCGCCAGCCGACGGTGGACACGAGTGCTCCGCCGAGCAGAGGCCCTGCCGAGGCGGCGATGCCGGCCATCGACCCCCACAGCCCGAAGGCGCGTGAGCGGGCCGCCGGTTGCGGATATGCCTGCTGGAGCAGGGCGAGGGAGCCGGGGACGATGAGGGCGGCGCCCAGGCCCTCCACGAGGCGGGCGCAGACGAGGAACGCCGCGTCCGGCGCGACCGCGCAGGCGGCGGAGGCGGCGGTGAACACGGCGACGCCCGTGCAGAAGATGCGGCGGTTGCCCAGCCGGTCGCCCAGTGCGCCGCCGGTCAGCAGGAATCCGGCGAGGACGAGCGTGTAGCCGTCGGTGACCCACTGCATGCCGGTGAGCGAGGCGGACAGGTCGCGGCCGATGACGGGAACGGCGACGCTGATGACGGTCACGTCCAGGATCACCATGAAGTACCCGGCGCACACGGCCAGCAGTGGCGCCGAGCCTCGCCGTTCGCCCTCGGGCCGCCCCTGGGCCACGGTCGTTCCTCCTCCGGTCGCGGCGAGATCGCCTGGATCGTCACAGTAAGCGCCGGATGCCGTATGTCAGGGAAAGCAGGCCTTCGTGCCGGGGTGTCCTGCGCCTCGGGCTGCGCCGGTCCCGGCACCGCGCTGCCGCCCGGTGCCGGGCCGCGGGTGAGGGAGGCCCGAGGTCACGTCCCAGGCCCGCCCGGATTCGCGCCTTCGCACCGGACCGCCGGCCGGTCCCGGATCCCGCCACTGCCTGTCGTCGTCCTGGCCATCGGAGTACGGGCCTTGGGGTCGGGTGTACGACTTGTTCCGCCGGTGGCAGCGGAACGGCACCTGGCAGCGGACCGTCACCGATCTGCAGGCCCGGGCCGATGCCGAGGGCCTGATCACCTGGGACCTCAGGGTCGACTCCACCATCGTCCGTGCCCACCAGCACGCCGCTGGGGCACGAAAGGGGGACCTCCAGAAGGAGCCGCCCGGAGGTGTCACCACCGAGCCGGCCGACCACGGACTCGGTCGCTCGCGCGGCGGCCTGACCACCAAGCTGCATCTGGCCGTCGAACAGCGGCAAAAGCCCATGTCGATCGTCATCACCGCGGGGTAGCGAGGTGACTCCCCGCAGTTCGAGGTCGTCCTGGGTCGCGTCCGGGTTCCCCGTCTGGGGGCGGGCAGGCCCCGCGTCCGGCCGCGGCGAGTCCGCGCCGATAGGGCGTACGCCTCTCGCAAGAACCGCACCTACTTGCGTCGACGTGGCATCCTCTGCACCATCCCGGACAAGGCTGACCAGGCCCGCAACCGCAAGAAACGCGGCTCCCGTGGCGGCCGACCGCCGAAGTTCGACCCGGTCGACTATCGCCAGCGGCACGCTGTCGAGTGCGGCATCAACCGTCTCAAAAGGCACCGGGCCGTGGCCTCGAGGTATGACAAACTCGCGGTCCGCTATGAGGCGACCGTCCTTGTCGCGGCCATCAATGAGTGGTTGTGACCAGCACTCCACAACGGACCATGGCCCCGGGCCGCCCCGGTCCTCCGCCTGCCAGGCGGCCGATCCCGTCTGCCCCGAACTGACCACCCGTCGGCCTGAGCATTCGCGGACCATGTACACGTCGCAAGGAATCAACCGTCTGGCGGTGTCAGAGGAGTCCGAGTACTTCGGCCAGTGCGCTGGGACGCCGGTCCACGGGCAGAGGGTCAACCAAGTGAACCCGACACCCCAGCGCGGTGGCGCCGACATCCGCTATGCGTTCGTCGCCCACCATGAGCGCGTCGCCGGGCGCCACCCCGAGTCTGTCGCACGCCATCTGGAAGATCCGAGCATCGGGCTTTTTCACCCCGCGTTCAAAGGAAAGGAAGTAGGCGTCCACGAGGTCATCGACACCGTGGTCACGGAAGACGGGACGGATGTCCCAGCCGATATTGCTCACGACGGCGACTGGGATGCCTCGCACGCGCAGGGCATGGAGGGTTTCCCTGGTGTCGGGATACGGCTGCCACGCCCCGGACACTTGAGAACGGTCGTACAGGGCCTCAGCCAGGTCCGGCAACGGCGGCATGGCTTCCCGGGTGAGGGCCGTGAAGGCGGCCCGGTGTCGTTCGGCAGTCAGATCACGCTCGCGCCACAGTGCCTCCAGATGAGACGGCACTCGGCGCGGCGGCACCCCTCCTGGCTGAGCCCCGAACTCTTCCAGGCGGCCGGCGCACGCATCGAGTTCCTCGTCGGCCACAGCCAGACCGGCACTCGCGGTCACCACGCTCAGCGACTGCACGGCCGATTCGATCCGGAAGAGTGTTCCAGAGAAGTCGAACATCACACCTTTGATCATGCAGCCGATCTTGACCGTGCCGACGAGACCTCGGCAACCCTCAGGTTGATCAGAACTTGCAACCAAACGATCCGGACGACCGGCACCTCAAGCGGCACCGGCGGCTCCTCGCCAGACTCTTTTGATACACGGCCTAGACCGATGCCGCACCCAGACCGCCGACGCCGCAGCCTCCACTGGCCTGTGTCACCCTTTACCGCCACCGGCCTGTGCCTTCCGTCTGTGCTTCCGGTGGGGTGGGTGAGGGGGTGGCCTCTGCCGTCGTTGCCGGCTGCTGGGGCTGGGTGGGCAACAGGGCATGGGGCCGCGGGACGCCCGCGTTCCGTGGTGGTGGTGCTGTCCGTGATGCGTGGCAGACGGCTCGCGACGTCGCTCACGCCGGCGAACCAGCCGTCCTTGAGCCGCTCCCCGGGCCCGGGTCTGCGGGCTGCCCCCCCGCAAATCCGGGTCCGGGTCTGCGGGCTGCCCCCCGCAAGCCTGAACCGGCTGTTCTTTGAACCGCTTCCCGGGCCCGGGTTTGCGGGTTGCCCGCCCTCGCAAGTCCGGGAGGCGTCGCCGCCCCGGCGCTGAGGGCGGGCGGGGTGGTGGCGCCCCCCGGCGCCGGTGGTGTGTGTCGGGTGTCGGGTGGGTGGTGAAGTACCTGTCCGGCGGGCCGGCGGGCCGTGGTCGTGAGGGCGCCCGGGGGGGTTGTCAGATGTCGATGACGCGGTAGGCGATGGTGTACACGCCGCCGGATCCTTCGAGGGAGCGGTACTGGATCTCGGCGCCCGCTTCACTTCCCGTCACGAGCGTCGCGCCCAGCTTGTCGTCGCCGCTGGTCGTGTCGTAGTCCCACAGCGTCATGGTGCGCGCCTGCTGGATGCCCAGGACGAGGGCCGTGTTGCTGTTGCCGTCGGTCATCGACCGGACGTAGCCGGGGCCCATCGTCTGGTACTTGAGGCTTCCCGGCCACACCTTGACGGCGTTTGCGTTGGCGTCGGTGACCTTCAGGTAGGCCTCGTCGTGGTCGCCCTCGCTCTGCTGGTGGCAGGTCACCTCCAGCAGTTCGATGCGGACGTAGTCGACCGGCTCGGCCTGGGCCGCCGTGGCGAGTCCGGTGACGCTGCCCAGCGAGAGCACGGCGGCCGTGGCCACTCGGGTGATTGCACGCATGATCTGGTTCCCCCTTGAACGTACGTGGTGGCCCCGCGTGGTCGTGCGGGGCCGGTGCCGTCCCTTGGCACGCCTCCACCCTGCCCGCCGTCACCCCCTGGTATCTACGCGCGTCCCACTGAGCGGAACGGGGCCGGACATCCTCACGCACGTGCCTTGGTCCCGGAGCGGCCCAGTGCGCGGGTGAGGTGAGGGCGGCTGCGTCCCGCTGAGCGGAACGGGGCCGGACATCCTCACGCACGCGCCTTGGTCCCGGAGCGGCCCAGTGCGCGGGTGAGGTGAGGGCGGCGGCCGCGTCCCAGTGAGCGGAACGCGGCCGGACACCTTCACGTACGCGCCTTGGTCCCGGAGCGGCCCAGTGCGCGGGTGAGGGCGGCGGCTGCCTCGGCGACCCGGTCCGCCATCACCTCCAGCCGCTGGCCGGTCTCGGCCATCACGGCCACCGATCCCACCACGGCCACCGCGCCCACCACGGCTCCCGTCGTCAGGCGTACCGGCAGCGCGGCGCAGCACACTCCGGCCGCCACGTCTTCGCGGTCCAGGACGGCGCCGCTGCGCACCGGGCCTCGCAGGGCTTGGCCCAGCGCGGTGTCCAGGGGGAACGCCTCGCCGTTGCGGACCGGTACGAGTGGCTCCGCCCGGCCGGGCACCGAGCAGACCGTCAGGGCTTGTTCCTCGTGCATCACCGCCAGCACCGCACTGCCTCCGGTGGCGGCTCTGAGCCGGTGCAGCGGCAGGCGTCCCGCCATGCGCAGTCCTGGGTGCGGCTGCCATGCCTGGCCGAGCCGGTAGAGCTGTGCGCCCAGCCGGTAGCGCGCGCCGCGGCGCTCGACCGCCCCCAGGGCCGTCAACTGTTCCAGCAGCCGGTGAGTCGTGCTCTTGGGCACCGCGCAGGCTACCGCCAGTTCACTCACTCCTGCCCCGTCGCCGTGCTGCCGCAAGGCTTCCAGCAGCGCGAACGCCCCCTCCAGTACGCCGCGTCCTTTGTCCGCCGTTCGCATACGTACGGCTGTGTCCATGACATCCCCCGATGACGTGTCCCGGTCGCGTCCCCTCACAGCGGCGCGGCCTTCAGCATCCGGGACCATGTTCACCACACCGCCCTGCCGGGCGAAACCATTCCGCCATGTCGCCCCGCACACACCCGGGATGCGCGAAGGCTGCTGCCGGCTCTTGGCGGATTGCGAGCCGCTGCGGCCCAGGGACTTCCGCGGACGTGGACGGCCGAGGGTGATCAGAAGCTGAAGGGCGCTGCTTCGGCCGCCGGCTGCACGGCGTTCCTTGGCTTCGAGCTCCGTTCGGCGCACGGCGCACGCTCGTGAGGACCTGCCGTGGCGGTGATGCCGCCGTGGGCGGAAATCCCGCCCCCTTCCGCACGATGAGGCATGAGAACGGCCCCTGACCGGGATGTCCGGTCCAGGGCCGCGCTCATGCCTGCGTGTCGTGACGGCCCGGCGTGCCCAGGGCCACGTCTTGACGGGCGGGTCGGCGGCGCGAGCCGTGGCACGTCGTCGACCACCTGGCCCGGTTCGTCGCCGTGGAGCTGATGGCCGCCTCCCGCGCACCGGAGCCGCGCCACGCCGGGCCGTCGCGGGGCTGACCGCCGCGCCCGCCACCCGGCCGCCCATACCTCGGCCGCCCGCGCGGCCGGCGCCGCGGGCCCCGCTGCGGACCGCCGCCCATGCCCCGGCCTCGCGGCGGCCGAGGCATGGGCGGCCGGCACAAGTCGTCGGCGGCACAGATTCGTCGTCCGCGCGGGCCGTCGGCGATGCCGGCGTCGCCCGCGCGGCCGCGTCGCCCGCGCGGCCCGCTGACATGACACCGCCGCCACCGGGCCGGCCGTCCACCCCTCACCGGCCGGTCCGGCGGCCGCCCCACGCCTCACGCGTCACGCGTCACGCGTCAGAGCCGGCCCAGCCGTTCGGTCACCTTCTCGGACTGGAAGGCCACGACCGCGGCATCGAGCTCGTACGGCTTGCCGTCCAGCATCTTCGCCATGTTCATGGTCATGTAGGAGACCAGGTTGTTCCCGTGGCGCACCACCTGGCAGTGCGTCACGGCCACTGGACCCGTCTGCTTGATCAAGTCCGAGGCCACGGCGAAGGCGATGGTCTCGTCGGAGCCCTGCGCCTGGGCGCCCTTCTCGGCCCTGACCTTGTAGATGGATGCCTCCTCCTTGCCAGGCAGGGTGTAGTCGACTCCCCCGTACCCCTTCGTGCACCTCTCCACTGCGTCGGTCACGTTCTTCATGGCCTGCTCGGCGTCGTTCCCGCTGTAGGTGGCAACGGTGACCGCGGTGCTGTCGAGCGCCATCATGTCCTTGAGGCCGAGGTCCGGCGCTCCTGCGCCGGCCGCGGGCCCGACGTCGGGGATCTTTACGGCGGTGCGGACGACGTGTGCCTTCGCGTCGCCCACCGGGGCCAGGCTGATCACCTGTACGAGCGGCTTGCACTCCTTGTTCCCGCGGATCCGCACGTCGTCCCAGGAACCGTGGAACAGCTGATCCGTGGGCGCCTCCCGGACCTTGTACATCGGCAGATCGCCGTCCGCCAGGGCGAGCGTGGCGAGCTTCTTCTGGCTGAGGGCCCTGACCTCAGGGGCCGCGGACACGGAAGGCGACGCGGGGCGGGAGGGCTGCGCGGCCGTGCCGTCGGCGCAGCCCGTCAGCAAGGCCAGGGACAGCGCGCAGACAAGAGTGAGGGCACCCGGACGCGCCCACGAGAAGTTGTTCACCGTCGGACTATGAGGTGTCCCGCACACACGGTCAAGGGCGTTTTGCGCAGTCCCGGCGGCCGGCCGTCACAGCCCCACGCGCTCAGTCGGCGTGCGACGGCGAGCTTGTCCTTCGGCCGTCCGGCATGCCCTCCTGCCGGGTGCCGTCTCGCAGGCTCGTGTCGTACAGCTTCAAGCGCCGCTCCGCCATGTCCCCTCCCTCCCTCCCTCCCTCTTTCCCCAGCCGGTCACCGTCCGGTGGCCGGCTCGGGAGGGGCTGGAGGGCCGGTCGGGGCGGCCCGGGGTTCGAGGTGGGCCCGAGCGGGCGCCGAGGCGGGCCCGAGCGGGCGGACGCAGGCTCGGCGGCATGACTGCATCCACGGATACACCGGTGGCCAAGCTGGTGGGGACCTGGACCGCCACCTCCGCGGTCGACGGGGTGCCCTCCCCCTACCGCACCACGTTCGTCTTCCGCAGCGACCACACCATGGAGGCGCTCGGCCCTTGCGGCCCGGACGGCAGGCCGGCCTTCGGCGGCCCGGGGCACTGGATCGAGCGGCCCGACGGCTCGTTCGTCTACCACGTCGCGCACCCGCTGCCGGACCCGCAGGGAGGGGCACCGGGAACCATCCACAGCCTCCAGCAGGTGTGGGTGTCCGGGGACAGCCACACCTCATCGGGTACCGCGGTGCTGCACCGTGCCGACGGCAGTGTCGCCGGCGCCTTCACGGTGACCCTGGAGGCTGCCCGCTGAACCCCCAACCCGCCGGCGACCACGGCAAGGGCGGCTCCTCCCGGTGGGGGAGGAGCCGCCCTCGACGCCGTGCGGTCACCGCTGGGTGATCATGCCGCCCGATCGCGGCCGATCGCGCTCACGCCAGGGCGCCGGCGGCCTTCCGGGCGCGCTCCTCGGCCGCGGCCAGCGCGTCGGAGCGGGACTTCTGCGCGAGGTCGACCAGATCCTCCATGCCGGGCACCTTGCCGGCGAGAGTGAGCTGCGCGGAAATGACCACCAGGTCCATCTCCAGCTCGTCCTTGAAGACGGTCTGCAGGTAGGGCTCCACATGGTTGCGGGGCGCCTGCGGGGCACCGGGCGTGTAGCCCCCGCCGAAGCTCAGCAACAGCGTCGCCGGACGGCCGGCCAGCGGCTTGGCGTCGCCGAAGGCAAGGGTACGACCGGCCACCAGAACCTGGTCGATCCATGCCTTCAGGGTCGAGGGAATGTTCCAGTTGTACATCGGAGCGCTGATCACCAGTGCGTCGGCGGCCAGCAGCTCCTCGACCAGTTCGTCCCGCAGCGCACCGGCCTTGCGCTGCTCGGCGCTCTGCACCTCGGCCGGAAGGAACTGGGAGACGATGCCGGCCTCGTCCAGGTGCGGAACCGCCGTCGCACCCAGGTCGCGGTGGCTGACCGTGCCGTCCGGGTGCGCCTCGGACCAGGCACGGCGGAAGGCGCCCGCGAGCTCTCTGGAGACGGAACCCTCAAAGACGGCGGACGAGTCGATGTGAAGCAGATGAGCCATGGAAATCTCCTGAATCCTTGGCGGCCGGTCCAGCCGTCCGGCTGGAACTCAGGGACGGGCCAAGCGCATTCGGCCCCCACCCTGCCGGGCCCAACTCGATCCCCGCTCGCAAACGGCTCGACCGGCGCCGCGCCCGGCGTTCGCGCCCGGCGTTCGAGCGCTGCGCGAGGCGGTGCCCGCACACTGCGCGCACTGTCGCCCCCAGGGCGCCCGAGCAGGAGAGTGATCCAGATGACCAGCATCCAGGCAGAAAGAACCATCGGCGAGGTCACGGCACCGTCCCCACCCGCAGACACATCGGGGACGGGCCGTCTGCCCTCCCTGACCGGGCTGCGCTTCATCGCCGCCCTCATGGTCTTCGCCTTCCACGGAAGCCTGCTGTTCGTCTTCCGCGACCCGTCGGTGCAGATGCGGTACATGACGGACGTCGCCACCGCGGGCTTCGTGGGCGTCTCGTTCTTCTTCGTCCTCAGCGGGTTCGTGCTCACCTGGTCGGCCCGGCCCGGCGGTGGTGCCGCGGCCTTCTGGCGGCGACGGCTGGTCAGGATCGCACCCAACCACGTGGTGACCCTCGCCGCCGCGCTGGTGCTCCTCGCCTGGGCGGGCCAGGCCAGCGGCATCCCGCAGGCACTGACCAACCTGGTGCTGCTGCAGTCCTGGGTGCCGGACATCACCTACGTGGGCTCCGGCAACGACGTCAGCTGGTCGCTCTCGGTGGAGATGCTGTTCTACCTCTCCTTCCCGCTGCTGTTCGCCCTCGTCCGCCGGATCCGGGCCAGCCGGCTCTGGTACTGGGCCGGGGGCACGGCCGCAGCCGTGGTGCTGCTGCCGCTGGCGGCACGCGCCCTGCTGCCCGACAACCCGCACTTCATCTGGGGGCCGGCCTCCTTCACCCAGATCTGGTCCGTCTACGAGTTCCCGCTCTCCCGGTCCCTGGAGTTCGTCCTGGGCATGCTGCTCGCCCGTATCGTCCTCACCGGCCGCTGGGTGCGGGTGGGTGTCTGGCCGGCCGCGCTGCTGGCCGCCGGCGCCTACATCGCATCGCTGCACGCGCCGTTCCTCTTCCGGTTCGCCGCGGTCACCGTGATCCCGCTGGGAATCCTGATCGCCGCCGCCGCCTCGGCCGACGTGGCAGGCCGCCGGACGGTACTGAGTACCCGCCCGATGGTGTGGCTGGGAGAGATCTCCTTCGCCTTCTACATGGTGCACAAGCTGGTTCTCCAGTTCGGGCACCTCGCCTTCGGCCGCATCCCCAACCATATGGGCGGCGTGTCCGGACCGGCCTGGAGCACCCCCGGCGGCGCGGCCTTCCTGGCCGGCTGCCTCCTGGTCTCGCTCCTGCTGGCCTGGGGCCTGTCGGTGGCCATCGAGCGTCCGCTGGTGCGCCGCTGGTCCTCCCGCCGCACCCAGCGAGAGGAACTGCACGCATGACCACCGAGCAGCAGCCCAGGCCCTACCCGTTCAGCGAACCCGACCGGCTGGAGCTGGATGCCGCCTACGCGCAGATCAGGGCCGAGGGCGGACTGGCCCGCGTCCAGTGCCCCTACGGCACTCCGGCGCTGCTGGCCACCCGCTACGAGGACGTGAAGCTGGTGCTCGGTGACCCGCGCTTCAGCCGCGCCCGCGCGGTCGCCGGGGACCAGCCCGCGCACACCCCCATCGGCCCCGGGCCCGACGCCATGGTCTCCATGGACCCCCCGGACCACACCAGGCTCCGCCGGGTGGTCGCCAAGGCCTTCACCATGCGGCGTATCGAGCAGCTCCGGCCCCGGGTGCAGCAGATCATCGAGGACCTGCTGGACGCCATGCAGGCGCAGGGCAGGCCGGTGGACCTGGTCGCGGAGTTCGCCCGGCCGCAGCCCGCCCTGGTCATCTTCGAACTCTTCGGCGTGCCTGCACAGGACCGCAAGCAGCTCCAGGAGTGGGCCGAGACCACCCTCACCGCCACCGGCGACCGCTACACCCTGCAAGACGTCTTCCAGGCACTGGACAGCCTGCGGGCGTACATGGCGGACCTCCTGCAGGAGCGCCGCCGCAAGCCCGCCGACGACCTGCTGAGCGTGCTGGTGGCGGCCCGCGACGAGGAGGACCGGCTCTCCGAGAAGGAGCTGCTGGACCTGGCCACCGGAGTGCTGATCACCGGCTACGAGACCACGGCCGACCAGATCTCCAACTTCGCGTATCTGCTGCTCACCAGGCCGGACCACCTCCGGCAGCTGCGTGCCGACCCGGAGCTGATCCCGCAGGCGGTGGAGGAGATGCTGCGCTTCGTCCCGCTGCTGCGCGGCACCTCCTTCCCCCGCATCGCCACCGAGGACGTGCTCCTCAGCGGCGGCCTGGTGCGGGCCGGCGAGGCGGTGCTGCCCGCCATGATGTCCGCCAACCGCGACGAGGCCATCTTCACCGACCCCGACGAGCTGGACTTCCACCGCGAGCACAACCCGCACTTCGGCTTCGGCCACGGAGTGCACCGCTGCCTGGGCGCGCAGCTGGCCAAGATGGAACTGCAGATCGCCCTCGGGGCGCTGCTGCGGCGCTTCCCGCACCTGCGGCTCGCGGTCCCCGCCGAGGAGGTGCCCTGGCGCGTCGTCACCCTGCAGCGCGCCCCCCGGGAACTCCTGATCACCTGGTAGCAACCGCAGTTGTCAGTGGGAGGGACGACAATGGACGCACAGCAGTGGCGGATCGACGTCGACCGGGAGGTCTGTGCGGGTACCGGCCTGTGCGTCGGTACGGCCGCCGGCCGGCTCCGGCTGGACGCCGGCCGGGCCCGCCCGGTCAGGGAGGTGGTGGAGCCGGACCAGGCGGTCGTGGACGCCGCCGAGACCTGCCCGATGGAGGCGATCACGGTGCGGAGCCTCACCACCGGTGAGGTGCTCGCACCCGAACTCTGACAGGGTGCCGCGCGATTGCACGGCCGATTCGAAAGTAGCGCATGCGCTGGGACAACCTGAGCCTCGACGGCAACGGCGACCGTGAGGCGGCGGCTTGGCCGCTGATCGAGCGGGGCGCCGTGACGAAGACCTTCGACACCCCGGACTTCAAGGGCATGACCTTCTACGAGGTCCGGGCCCGTTCGGTCCTCAACCGGGTGCCGGGCGGACCGGGGATCCCCGCCGGCTGGACCCTCAACCCCTACCGCGGCTGCACACACGCCTGCGTCTACTGCTTCGCCCGCGACAGCCACCGCTATCTGGACCTCGACCCCGGGCGCGACTTCGACACCCGGGTGGTGGTGAAGGTCAACGCCCCCGAGGTGGTCCGGCGGGAGATCGCCGCCCGCGGCAGACCCGGCGACCATGTCGCGATGGGCACCAATGTCGACTGCTACCAGCGGGCCGAGGGCCGCTACCGGCTGATGCCCGGCATCCTCGCCGCGCTGCGTGACTACCGGGTGTCCTTCTCGGTCCTCACCAAGGGCACGCTGATCCTGCGTGACCTGCCGCTGCTCCAGCAGGCCGCCGAGCGGGCCCGGGTTCAGACGGCCGTCTCGGTGGGCTTCACCGACCCGGCCCTGTGGCGCGCCCTGGAACCGGGGACGCCCTCGCCGCAGGCCCGGCTGGAGGTCTGCCGCAGGCTCAACGAGGCGGGGGTGCCGTGTGCCGTGCTGATGTCGCCCATCGTGCCCTACCTCAGCGACTCACCGGACCAGCTGCGGGCGACCGTCAAAGCGGTGGCCGAGTCGGGGGCCGTCTCGATCGCGCCCGAGGTGATGTATCTGCGGCCCGGGTCCCGCGAGTGGTTCATGCGGTGGCTGGGTGAGCACCACCCCCACCTGGTGGGCCGCTACCGGGCGCTGTACGGGGACGCCGTCCAGGCCCCCCACTGGTACCGGCGGCGGGTACTGGACCAGGTGTGGGAGCTGGCCGAGGAGTACGGTTGCCGGCCGCCGCAGACCTTCCACACCGGCCGTCCGCCGAACTGGTCGGCCCCGCCGCCCCCGCCCCAGGACCCGGGTCCGACCCAGCAGGCCCTCTTCTGACCGGCCCGCGGCCAGGGGGCCCATCCGCCCGCGCGGGCCGCCGGCGGCCCGCGCGGGCGGTGCGGGTGAGGCACCGGCCGGGCACGGCGCAGGAGAGACGAAGGGCTCAGCGGGGCGGGATGTTGTGGTTGATCCGGAAGAGGTTGCCCGGGTCGCAGAGCCGCTTGAGGGCGACCAGCCGGCGGTAGTCCGCGGGCCGGTAGGCGGCCCGGACCCGCTCGGGGGCGGTGTCGCTGTGGCCCAGGAAGTTGGGGAACGCCCCGCCGGTGAGGGCCGGCCGCAGGCCGTCCATCAGGCCCTGCTGCACGGCGTCGATCGCCGCCGACTCCTGGGCCGGGGCGCTGTGCGCGAGGTAGAGCGCGAAGTCCGCGTCGCGCAGGCCCACCGCGTTGCGCACCGCGGCCGGACGGCCCAGGGCACCGCCCAGCTGCCGCAGCGAGACGACGCCTGCGGGCAGGGTGGCATCGGGTCCGGCCAGGGCGACCAGCAGGTCGGTCGCCTGCGCGTCCAGTGTGCGGATCAGCCCGGTGCGCTCGTGCAGGGGCTCCGGTGAGCTGGTGCCCTCGGTGAACATGGCGGCGAAGTCGGCGAAGGGCAGGTCCTGGACGGTGTCCAGGAACGGGGTCAGCGCGCGCAGCGGCCGCAGCAGGGCGTCGCCCTCGGCACTGTCGCCGAGGTGGCCCACCACGACGCTGACGATGAACTGGCCGCGCAGCGGCGGCGGCAGCACCGGGTCGTCGGGCAGCCGCAGCAGCTGGAGCGAGGTGGTGGTCCGCTCCGAGAGCCCCGCGGACCACTGCCGGTAGGCCTCCAGCACGTCGGCGGCCTGGGTGCCGGCGAAGTTCAGTGCGCCACCGTAGACGCGGGCGACCGGCATCAGCTCGATCTCGATCCCGGTGACCACCCCGAAGTTGCTCTTGCCTCCCCGGGCGCCCCAGAAGAGTTCCGGGTCGCGCGTCGGGGAGGCGGTGCGTATGCGGCCGTCGGCGGTGACGATCTGGAGCGAGCGCACCCGGTCCGCGGCATAGCCGAAGGTACGGCCCAGCAGGCCCAGGCCGCCGCCGAGGACGTAGCCGACCACGCCCACGTCCGTGGAGGAGCCGCTGAGCGGGGCGAGCCCGTAGGGGGCGGCGGCGCTCACCACGGCGCCCCAGCGCACCCCGGCCCCGATCCGGGCGGTGCGGGTCTGAGGGTCGATCCGGACGCCGTTCATCAGACGGGTGTTGACCAGCAGCGCGCCGTCGGCGGCCACGCTGATCCCGTGGCCGGTCGTCTGCACCGCGATCGGCCAGTTGCGGTCGCGCGCGTAGCCCACCGCGGTCGCGACGTCGGCCGGCCCGGTGGGCACCGAGATCGCCAGCGGATGGTGCTCGACGATCGGGTTGAAGCCCGAGCGCTCGGCGTCGAACCCAAGATCGCCGGGCAGCAGCAGCGCCGGCGGTGCGGCGGCCGCGGCCGCCTCGACCAGGCCGCCGCCCAGGGCGACGGAGGCCGACTGGGCGCCCACGGCCGCGATCACCCCGGCTCCGGCGAGTCTGATCACCGAGCGTCTGTCGAGCTGTTCCGACATGGTCTCTCCGCAGAGGTGGTGGGGCCGGGGCGAGCCCGGGTGGATGGCCGGCGGGTTATTCGGGGGAGCCGGCGAAGGTGCCGGAGGGGCGGGCCCGCGGCAGGGCGAAGGCCACCGCGAAGGCGAGCGCCAGCAGCCCCGCCAGGACCGCCAGCACCCGTTCGAAGGAGTCGGCGAAGCCCCGCTCGGCGGCCTGGGCGCCGGCCCGGTCGACCGCGGCGGCGGCCGCCGGTGTCCGCTCCAGCGCGGTGCGCAGCCGCCCGCAGCTCGGCGGCACGTCGACGGCGTCCTCGGCGACCGCGCGGTCCCGTTCGCAGTCCCGCAGCGAAGCGGTGATCTTCTCCTGCCCGGCGGGGGAGATCCCCGCCGCGGCCAGTTGGGTGCGCAGCTGCGGCGCCTGGTCGGCGGCCCGCGCCGCGACCTGGCCGCCCAGCACCCCGAAGAAGACGGTGCCGATGACGGCGACGCCCAGTGCGCCGGACAGCTGCTGGACGGCGGTGAAGGTGCCGGAGGCGGAGCCGGACTCGTGCGGCTGCGCGGTGGTGTTGACGGTGAAGTAGAGCGAGGACATCGCCAGGCCCATGCCGACGCCGATGAGCAGCAGCGCCGGGGCGAACCAGAGAGCGTGGACATGGTCGCCCTGGAGGCGTACGGCGAGGTACAGCAGGCCGACGCCGGCGGCCATGGCCGCGACGCCCAGGTGGATCAGCCGGCGGCCGTACCTGACGGCCAGTCCGGTGCGGCCGGCCACCAGGGCGGTCACGGCGGAGCCGATCACCTGGGGAAGGGTGGCGAGGGCCGCCTGCAGCGGCGAGTAGCCGAGTCCCAGCTGCACATAGAGGGTGAAGACCAGGGAGAACCCGATCAACGCGCAGAACATCAGCGCCCCGGAGACCAGCGCCCCGGAGAAGGCCCTCTTGCCAAACAGCGAGGGCAGCACCAGGGGGTCGCCGCCCGAGCGCTGCCGCCGGGCCTCGTACCAGCCGAAGACGACGAACAGGGCGACCGAGGCGGCGATCGAGGCGAAGGTCCAGGCGGGCCAGCCCAGCTCACGTCCCTGCACCAGCGGAAAGACCATCAGCAGTGCGGCCAGGGCCACGGTCGCGGCGCCGACCAGGTCCAGCCGGGACACCGTCCGGGCGGAGGTGGGCAGCAGCCGAGCTCCGGCGACCAGGCAGAGAAGCCCCAGCGGCACATTGATCAGGAAGATCATCCGCCATCCGGTGCCGAAGAAGTCCGCGTCGACCAGCCAGCCGCCGACCAGCGGCCCGGAGATGTTGGCCAGCCCCACCACCGGTCCGATGGAGCCGAAGGCCAGCGGCAGCTCCGCGGGCGGGAACAGTTCCTTGATCAGCCCCAGTCCCTGGGGGATCATCACCGCCCCGAAGAGGCCCTGCACCACCCGGAAGCCGACCAGCATGGCCGGATCCTGGGCGGCCCCGCAGAGCGCCGAGCAGACGACGAAGCCGGCCACACCCACCAGGAACATCCGTTTACGGCCGAAAAGGTCGCCGAGCCGGCCGCCGATGATGAGTCCCGAGGCCATCGCCAGCGTGTAGCCGGCGGTGAGCCACTGGATCACGGTGGTACTGCCGCCCAGGTCCGCCCGGATGGACGGCCCGGCGACCGTGGTCACCAGGGAGTCCAGGATGTCCATCATGGTGGCGACGAGAATGACGGCGAAGGCGCACCACCGCCAGCGGAACGGCTCCGGCGCGTCCCCCGGCGCGGCGGACGCGCCGTCGGCCGGCGCGGCGTGGGTGTCGGACGACATGAGTTCTCCTCTGGATGACGCGGCCAAGCGGTGGTGCGGGGTGCGGTGGTGCAGGGGTGCGGTGGTGCAGGGGCGGTTCGGGCGCGGCGCCGCGTCAGCCGTGGTCGCGGACGAACTCGCGTACCGAGGCGACCACGTAGTCGAGCATCTCGTTGGTCAGCCCGGGGTAGACGCCGACCCAGAACGTGGCCTCGGTGATCAGGTCCGCGTTCCGCAGGTCGCCCACGATGCGGTGGGGCTGGTCCACATAGGCCGGCTGGCGTGTGAGGTTGCCGCCGAACAGCCGCCGGGTGCCGATCTTGCGGCTCTCCAGGAAGTCGCAGAGCTCCGCCCGGCGGAACGGGGCGTCGGGCGCCACCGTGATCAGGAAGCCGAACCAGCTGGGCTCGCTGCGCGCGGTGGCCTCCGGCAGCAGCAGCCCGGGGACGCCCTCCAGCCCCTCCCGCAGCCGCGCCCAGTTGGCCCGGCGGGCCTCGATGAAGCCGTCGAGCTTCTTCAGCTGGCTGAGCCCCAGGGATGCCTGGAGGTCGGTGGCCTTCAGGTTCCAGCCCAGGTGGGAAAAAATGTATTTGTGGTCGTAGCCGTGCGGCAGCGTCCCCAACTGGTAGTTGAACCGCTTGAGGCATTTGTTGTCCTCGCCGGGCTCGCACCAGCAGTCGCGTCCCCAGTCGCGCATCGACTCCACGATCCGTGCCAGCATCAGGTTGGAGCTGAGCACACAACCGCCCTCGCCCATCGCCATGTGGTGGGCGGGGTAGAAGCTGACCGTCGCCAGGTCGCCGAAGGTCCCGGTCAGCCGGCCGTCGTAGAGGGAGCCGACCGCGTCGCAGTTGTCCTCGATCAGGAAAAGGTCGTGCTCGTCGGCCAGCGCCGCCACCTCGGCCACCTCGAAGGGGTTGCCCAGAGTGTGGGCGATCATGATCGCCTTGGTGCGCGGGGTGATGGCGGCCGCAATGGCCGCCGCGGTGGGGTTGTAGGTTCCCAGATCCACATCGACGTAGACCGGCACCAGGCCGTTCTGCAGGATGGGGCTGACCGTGGTGGTCCAGCCGACCGCGGCGGTGATCACCTCGTCGCCCGGCCGCAGCCGGCGGTCCTCCAGCAGCGGCGAGGTGAGCGCGGAGAGCGCCAGCAGGTTCGCCGAGGAGCCCGAGTTGACCAGGTGCGCCTTGCGCCGCTTGAGCCGGCGGGCGAAGGCCGACTCGAACTTCCGCGAACTGACACCCGCGGCGATCCGCAGGTCCAGGGCGGCCTCCACCAGGGCCGCGCGGTCCTCCTCGTCCAGCACCGCACCGGACGGCCAGATCGGGGTGAGACCCGGCACGAACTCCACCGGGGCACTGCGCAGATGGTGGTACTTACGGACCTGCTCCAGCAGCAAGGCCTTGGCTTCGTCGCTCATCGGGTACCCCGTTTTGCGGTCAGGCCCTCGATGGCGGCCACCAGCCGGCCGGGCGAGGGCAGTTCGAGGAGCTGGTCGCGCAGTTCACGGGCGCGGTCGCGGTACGAGGGGTCCTCCAGCAGCGCCCGGCAGGCGTCCAGCACCTGCTTCGGGTCGAGGTCCTCCAAGGCGATCCGGCGCGCGGCGCCGAACGCCTCCAGACGCCGGGCGCTGTCGTACTGCTCGACGGTGTGCGGGATGAGCACCTGGGGCAGGCCCTCGCGCAGCGCGGCCATCACGGTCCCGGCGCCGCAGTGGTGCACCACCAGGTCGCAGGCGGGCAGCACCGAGTCCAGGGAGAGCCAGCCGGCCGCGAGCACCGAGGGGGGCAGCGGGGAGAGCTGCTGGACCACCGCGTCCTCGACCGCCACCAGCAGGTCCACATCCAGGGTGGAGAGCATCTTCAGCAGGGCCGCGAACAGCTCGACGCGGCCGGGGACGGGTACCGTCCCCAGGGTCAGCAGCAGCCGGGGCCGCTCAGGCTTCGCGAAGACCCACGGGGGCACGGTGCCCGGGGTGCTGAACGGCACATAGCCCATCGGCGCCGTGTTCGGCCGCATCGTTCCCGGATGGACCCCCGGCAGGCAGGTGTCGACGACCAGCGCCGGGTCCGGCAGCCGCGGCAGGCCGAGCCCGGCGAGCTCGCCGGCGAACTCCCGGTGGCCGTGCTCGTCGATGACGTCGAGGTAGCCCAGACCGATCCCGTGCTCGACGAAGGGCACCCCGTGCACGGCCGCGGCGGCCGCGGCGGCGTAGGAGTGCGGCTCACCGACGACGACGTCCGGCTTCCACTCACCGGTGATCCTGAGCATCCCCTCGAGGGTCCGCGCCCCCAGCCGGCCGAACGCCCGGCCTGTGTGGGCGAGCAGCTCCTCCTCGGTGTCCGGCAGCACGATCGGCTCGCCCGCCCGGTCGAAGAGCATGATGTCCCGCATCGGCAGCGGACCGCAGTTGGGGACGAAGGGCAGGCCGGAGCCGTTGACCGTCTCCGCCATGTTCTCCGGGGAGGCGACGACTACTTCATGGCCCGCGGACCGCAGGGCCCAGGCCAGCGGAACGACCGGGAAGTAGAGCCCGAAGGACGGGCTGGTGCTCACCAGGATTCTCATGCCCAGAACAGTAGGAACCCCCTCATGAGGGCCACTTGACTCAGCCTTGAGCGACCCGGCGCACGCTGTCCACCAGCTTGGCCAGCGACAGCGCATCAGCGGCCGCCGCGCCGGCCGGCCGCCGCCCGCGCGCCGCCTCCGCGAAGCGCCGTACGGTGGCCGCACACTGGTCGTACGGCTCCAGCGTGAGCTCCTCGATGCCGTCCGGCCGCTCCACCCGTACCACCGGCCGGTGGCCGGCGGGCGGGGTGAAGGCGCGGTCGACCTGGATCCGGCCCGCACTGCCCCACAGGGCGTAGCACGACCGGTAGGAGTGCTCCATGCCGAAGGCCAGCTGGGCGCTCACCCCGCCGCGGGCGCGCAGCAGGGCGCTCCCGGCCACCTCGACACCGCGTCGCGGGTCGAGGCGCAGGTCGGCGCCGAGTACCGCCGTGTCCGCTCCGAGGAAGAGCTGGGCGGCGCGCAGCGGGTACACACCCATGTCCAGCAGTGCGCCACCGCCGAGGTCGGCCCGGTAGCGGATGTCGTCCACCGGCCGCGCAGGGACGGCGAACGCCGCCTCGAAGCAGCGCAGTTCGCCGATCCGGCCGCCGGCCAGCAGCTCCAGCACCCGGCGGTGCACCGGGTGCTGGAGGAACATGATGTTCTCCATCACCACCAGGCCCCGCGCGGCGGCCAGCGCGGTGATCTCCGCGGTCCGCGCCGCCGTGGTGGTGAGCGGCTTCTCCGCGAGGACGTGACGGCCGCACAGCAGGGCACGCTCCACCCAGTCGGCGTGCAGTGCCGCGGGGAGCGGCACATACACGGCCTCGACGTCCGCCCGCTCCAGCAGGCTTTGGTAGCCGGTGACCGCCGCGCAGCCGTAGGGGGCGGCGGTGCGGGCGGCCTTGTCCGCATCGCGGCTGGCCACCGCGACCAGCTCGGTGGCGGGGCCGGCGGCGAGTGCGGGCAGCACCCGCCGCACGGCGATCTCCGCGCACCCGAGCACGCCGACCCCAAGAGGCCTCATCGCATCGCGTTCAGGCAGGCGACCAGGGTACGGGCGTGCATGTTCACATACTGGCCGTGCTTCAGCAGCTCCACGAGCTGCCCCACGGCGACCCAGGCGTAGTCCGCAGGGACGTCCCGGCCGAGGCTGTCGTCGGCCTCCACCACCACATAGCGGCTCTCCGCGTTGAGGAACCTGCCGCCCTCCTCGGAGTGGACGGCGTCATAGCGGATGCGGTCGGGTCCGGCCTGCGCCACATAGTCGTAGAACAGCGGCCGGTCGGCGTGGTCGTAGTTGCCGGGGCGGCACTGGACGGTCGGGCCCAGCTCCACGGCGTTGAGGAAGCCGCCCTCCACCTTGGCGTGCAGCAGCATGTGCAGCACCCCGCCGAACTCCTTCACCACACAGGCCGCAACCCCCCGCCCGTTGGGCTCCAGCAGCGGCTGCGACCAGCCGCCCACCTCCCGGCTGCCGGCCCGCACCGAGACCGCGACCACCCTGAAGTGCCGGCCGTCGTCCCGGACGATCTCGTCCTTCGTCCGGTGCCAGCCGGGCACGTCCCGCAGCGGCACCCGGGCGATCTCCAGGTCGTGGTCCGAACGCAGCCCGGTGAACCAGCTCAGCACCTCAGGCGTGCTGGTGACAGCGCCGGCCGCGGGGTCGAAGGACGCGGCCAGCGCGCCCCCGAAGCCCTCCTGCGAGGCCCCCCGGCCGGACGGCGGCGGGAGGCAGGACAGCACGGTGCGCGAGTCCATGTTGATGAGGTTGTCCCTGGTCATCAGCTCGTTGATCTCGCCGAGCGTCAGCCAGCGGAAGTCGTCGTGCAGCGGCACGTCCACCGACGGGTCCAGCTCCACCACCATGTTGCGGTTGCTCTTGCGGTAGAACCACCAGCCGTGCTCCGACTGGAGGACGTCGGCGATCACCCGGCCCCGCCGCGGCCCGGCGAAGTACTCCAGGTACCGCACCGCAGCGCCCTTGTGGACCCGGGTGTAGTTGCTCCGGGTGGCCTGCACCGTGGGGGAGAGCTGCAGCAGATTGGGGTTGCCCGGCTCCATCTTCGCCTGCATCAGGAAGTGCAGCACCCCGTCGAACTCCTTGACGGCGATGCCCAGGATGCCGACCTCGGGCTGCTTGATGATGGGCTGGTACCACTCGGGGAACGGCCCCGTGCCGCTCACATGCAGTCCCTCGACGCTGAAGAACCGGCCGCTGCGGTGCACCAGGTTGCCGGTCTGAGCCGCGAAGTGCCATCCCTCCATGGCCGCGAACGGGATCCGGCTCACCTCGAAGGGGTGCGCCCGGCGGCGCTCCGCCAGCCAGGCGTCGAACCCCCCGCCGGACAGCAGCCCGCCCTCGCGGGCCGCCGCCGACACGGCCAGTCGGGCCGGCAGCCCGGTGTCCTCCCGCGGGGTGAGCACCGGCGGCGCCTCCCGTACGGCGGTGGTCATACGGTGCCTCCCAGCACGAGGGCGGGCTCGGTCCGCATCGGCTCCCACCACGCCCGGTTGTCCCGGTACCACGCGACGGTGGCGGCCAGGCCGGACTCGAAGGGCACCGCAGCGCTGTAGCCGAGCCCAGTACGGATCTTGGTGTCGTCGAGGGCGTACCGCATGTCGTGCCCCCGACGGTCGGCGACCCGGCGCACCAGGTCGGGTGAGGCGTCACAGAGGTCCAGCAGCAGCTCGGTGATCCGGCGGTTGCTCATCTCGTTGCCACCGCCGACGTTGTAGATCTCACCCGCCGCGCCGCGGGTGAGCACCAGCTGGATCGCCCGGCAGTGGTCCGAGACATGCACCCACTCACGGATGTTGGAGCCGTCGCCGTAGAGCGGCACGGTCCTCCCCTCCAACAGCCGGGTGACGAAGTGAGGGATCAGCTTCTCGACGTGCTGGTACGGGCCGTAGTTGTTCGAGCAGCGGGTCACCGACACATCCAGGCCATGGCTGCGCCAGTAGGCGCGGGCCATCAGGTCACTGGCAGCCTTGGACGCCGCATAGGGGGAGTTGGGCAGCAGCGGCCACTCCTCGGTCCACGAGCCGGACTCGATCGAGCCGTAGGTCTCGTCGGTGGACACATGCACCACCCGGGAGACGCCGCTGCGCACACAGGCCTCCAGCAGCGCCTGCGTGCCGGCCACATTGGTGCGGACGAAGTCGGCGGCGGCCTCCAGGGACCGGTCCACATGCGACTCGGCGGCGAAGTGGACCACGGCGTCGTGGCCCGGCAGCAGGTCGAGCAGCAGCGGCAGGTCGCAGACGTCGCCGCGGACGAACGTCAGCCGCGGATGGCGCTCGGGCAGGTTGGCCCGGTTGCCGGCGTAGGTGAGCAGATCGAGCACGGTCACCTGGGCGTCCTCGTAGCCCGGGTACTCGCCCGCCAGCATCGCGCGGACGTACTCCGAGCCGATGAACCCGGCCGCGCCCGTCACCAGAAGCCTCATCCTGCCGCCACCTCCACCCGGGTGTGGTCGCCGACCACCAGCCGGTTGAGTCCCTCCGGGGCGGCCAGGCTGACGGCGGCGGACCGGCCGATCAGCGAGGCGCGGACCCGGACCTGCTGTACGGTCGCCCCGGAGAGCGCGATGGAGTCCTCCACCTGGGCCGTGCTCAGTACACAGTCGGCGCCCAGCGAGGTGTGGGGGCCTACATAGCTGTCCTCGACCAGGGTGCCGGCGCCGACGATGACCGGGCCGATGATGCGGGACCTGACGATCCGTGCCCCCTGCTCGATCACCACCGGGCCGATCAGCTCGCTCTGCCCGTCCACCTCGCCGTCGATCCGCGGGTGGACCGCCTTCAGGAGCTCCCGGTTGCACTCCAGGACGTCCTCGACCTGGCCGGTGTCCTTCCAGTAACCGGTGTGGAGATGGGCGTGCACCTCGGCGTCCCGCGCCACCAGCCACTGGAGAGCGTCGGTGATCTCCAGTTCGCCGCGGGCGCTGGGGCCGACCGCCGCGACCGCCTCGTGGATGGCGGGGGTGAAGATGTACACCCCGATCAGTGCCAGGTCGCTGACCGGCGTCTGGGGCTTCTCGACCAGCGCGGTCACCCGGCCTTCGGCGTCCACCTCGGCGACGCCGAAGGCACGCGGGTCGGCGACCTTGTGGACCACCACCTCCGCCGCCGGGCGGCGGGCATGGAACGCGGCGGCCACCTCCGCGATGCCGCCGGGCAGCATGTTGTCGCCCAGGTACATCACGAAGTCGTCGTCGCCCAGGAACTCCCGGGCGATGACGACGCAGTGGGCGAGACCGCGGGGAGAGTCCTGCTGGATGTAGGTGATCCGCGCCCCCAGGGACGAGCCGTCCCCCAGGACGCTGCGGATCTCCTCGGCGCGGTCGCCGACCACGATGCCGATCTCGCTGATGCCCACGGCGCGGAGGTTGTCCACGACATGGGCCAGCACCGGCCGGTTGGCGATCGGGATGAGCTGCTTGGGCATGGAGTAGCTGAACGGACGCAGCCGGGTACCCGCGCCTCCGGACAACACCAGGGCTTTCATGAACCATCTCCTCGGCAGGCGGCGCCCCCGTGGACGGGGCCCGGTATCAGACGGTGGTGAAGACCTCGTCGTACTCGAGGCGCGGCAGTCGCGGGAACCAGGCGTCCTTGCCCGGCTTGCCGATGTTCACCACGGCGATGACGTTGTGCTTGCCGTCCCCGAAGAACTCCTTGTCGATGGCCTCGCCGTCGAAGCCGACCATCGGGCCGGCGGCCAGCCCGGCCGCGCGCAGACCGAGGATGAAGTAGCCCAGCTGCAGAGTGGCGTTGGACTTGGCCGCCCGCTCCCGGATCTCGAAGTCGGAGAAGACGGCGTCCTTCAGCTCGGGGAAGACCGGGAAGATCCGCGGCAGCTCCTCGTGGAAGTCCAGGTCCGCGGCGAGCACCGCGACCAGCGGGGCGGCCTGGGTCTTCTCCCGGTTGGGCTCGGCCATGTGCGCGACCAGGCGCGCCCGGGCGTCGTCGCTGCGGACCAGCAGCACCCGCAGGGACTGCAGGTTGAACGCGGTGGGGGCGTACTTCACCAGGTCGTAGACGGCCTGCACGGTCTCCTCGGAGACCGGCTCGTCGGTGAAGGTGTTGGCGGTGCGGGCGTCCCGGAACAGCAAGTCCTGGGCGGCGGTGTCGAGAGCGAGCGGGCTGGACATAGGCGTTCCTCTCGGAAGGTGAGCGCGGGATCGCGAGTGCCCGGCCACCGTGGCCGCGCGGTCTGGAGCACCGGTCGACTCCCCCTCGCGGCAGCCCTCCAGCGGCCCGCGATCGCAGCTCCAGCCGCAGCCCCGACGCTCCACTGTGCTCCGCGACGAAGCGGAGCCGCCCGCCAAGTCCTGCCAGCCCGCCTGCCAAGGGAGGAGCGCGATGCCCGCGCCGACCCAGATCCAGGAGTCCAGAGGCCCACGCGCCCGGCTCTCCTCGCTCACCAGCATGAGATTCTTCGCCGCCCTTCTCGTCTTCTTCTGCCACGCGGGCTTCGTGGCGTTCTTCAACCAGCCCTCGTACCGCGGCGACTTCACCTCGCTCGTCAACAAGTCCGGCGCCGTCGGCGTCTCCTTCTTCTTCGTCCTCAGCGGGTTCGTCCTGGCCTGGTCGGCCCGCCGGGACGACACCGCACCACGGTTCTGGCGCCGCCGGCTGTTCAAGATCTACCCGATGCACCTGGTCACCTTCGCTCTGGCCATGGCGGTCACCGCATCGGCCACCGCGGCCTGGGACACCTCGCTGCTCAACCTGTTCCTGGTGCAGACCTGGCTGCCCCGCGCGGACATCGCCAACATGGTCAACATCCCCAGCTGGTCGCTCTCCTGCGAGCTCTTCTTCTACCTCTCCTTCCCGCTGCTCTTCAGCGGTCTGCGCCGCATCCGCGCCCAGCACCTGTGGCGCTGGGCCATCGGCATCACCGCGGCGATCGCCCTGGTGCCGCTGGCAGCACGGCTGCTCCCCAGCGCCCCGCTCATGCCGCCCATCGGCGGCCCGATCGGCAACCCGGTCTCGCAGTGGGAGACCTGGTTCGTCTACGCCTTCCCGCCGGTGCGCATGCTGGAGTTCGTGCTCGGCATCCTGATGGCGCTGATCGTGCTCAACGGCCGCTGGGTGCGGCTGCCGCTGTGGGTGCCGCTGGTGCTGGCCGCCGGCGCGTACGCCGCTGCGCTGCACGCCCCCTACGGCTTCAGCCTGGTGGCCGTCACCATCGTCCCGGTGGCGCTGGTGATCCCGGCGACGGCGGCCCTGGACATCGGCGGCCGGAGCTCCTTCCTGCAAAACCGGGTACTGGTGCTGCTGGGCGAGATCTCCTTCGCCTTCTACATGGTGCACAGCGTGGTGATGGCCCAGTTCGGCAAGCTGATCACCCAGGGCGCCCTGGGCAGCTGGGCGACCACCGGACTGATCGCGCTGGACCTGGTGGTCAGCCTGGCCGTCTCCTGGGCGCTGTACAGCTTCGTGGAGCGCCCCATCATGAAGCGCTGGGGCAGCCCCCGAGGCGCCCGGCAGGCCGTCGTCGAGCCCGCGGTGGAGTCCAGGCTGGTCAAGGTCGCCTGAGCCGCGGCCCGGCACACACCACGGAGCCCCTGCACGCCGGACGTGCAGGGGCTCCATGGTGCCGTGGTACCCGGCGGCCGGGTCAGCCGGCCGCCGTCAGCAGATCGATCTCCTCCGGTGCCGGCCCGCACCCGGGCCGGCACCTCCCGGGTGCGGCCGCCCGGCTGCGGCGCCGGCCCCGGAAGCACAGCCGCGGTGCGGGTGAACCCTGGCGCGGGGGCGGGCTCCAGCACACTCCCCGCCCGGCGGCAGCTGCCACGCGCCACATGGTGCGAATGGCCGCGGGTCCAGGACGCGAAACGCTCGGCGAACCGCGCCCGCAGCCCCGGCCACCGCGCCGGGTCGTCGCGGTCACCCAGCACCTCGCCGCCCAGACCCAGCCCGCTCGGCAGCGCCCGGCAGAAGCGCTCCTCCAGCGCACCCACGGCCACATGGCCGCCATCCGCACAGGCGAAGACGCCGCAGAAAGGGGCGCCGCCGTCCAGCAGGTTACGGCCGCGCTCCCCCCGCCACCGCCCGGCCCCGGCCATGCCCACGAGCATGCCGAGCACGGCCGCCGTACCGCCCGAGACGGCGGCGTCGACGACCTGCCCGAGCCCGGACCGCTGCCGCTCGTAAAACGCCGCGAGAACGCCGGCGACGAGCAGCAGCCCGCCGCCGGCGAAGTCGCCCAGCAGATCGACCGGCGGGACGGAAGGCCCGCCCGCCCTGCCGATCGCGTGCAACGCTCCCGACAGGGCGATGTAGTTGACGTCATGTCCCAGGGCGCCGGACAGCGGACCGTCCTGCCCCCAGCCGGTCATCCGGGCGCAGACCAGAGCGGGATCGCGCGCCGCGCACGGCTCGGGCCGGCCCCGAACCGTGCGGCGACGCACCGCCGGAAGCCCTCGACCAGGACGTCGGACCGCTCGACCAGACGCAGCAGCGCCCCGACGACCGGCTCCGAACCTCAGGTCCACGGCGATCGACCCGCGCCCCCGCTCCAGCACCCGGTGCCAGGGGGCGAAGGGACGGGCGCCGTCGGCGCGGTCCACCCGCACCACGTCGGCGCCGAGGCCGGCCGGCATCACGCAGGCCAAGGGCGCCGGCCCGATCGCCGCCGGCTCCACGACCCGCAGACCCTGCGCAGGTCCCATCAGAGCCCACTCCTGTCGGCCGCCGCGGGCGGCTCAGAACTCCACCGGCAGCTCCCACACGCCGTAGATGACCGCACCCTCCTTGGTCCTGATCTCCTTGTAGGGGATGGCGAGCCGCAGGTCCGGCAGCCGCTGGAAGAGCTTGCTCCAGACGATCTCCAGCTCCAGACGGGCCAGGTCCGCGCCGATGCAGTGGTGCAGGCCGTAACCGAAGCCCAGGTGCTTGCGGTTGCCGCGCTCCAGGATCAGCTGGTCCGGGTTCTCGTAGACCTCCGGGTCGCGGTTGCCGGTGAAGGCCACGCAGAGAATGCCGTCGCCCTTGGGGATGGTCACCCCGCCGATCTCGATGTCCTCCATGGCGACCCGGGCGATGGCCGCGTCCCCGATGGTCAGGAAGCGGATCACCTCCTCGAGCGCGGAGGGCACCAGCGACGGGTCGGCCTTGAGCTTGGCCAGCTCCTCGGGGTGCTCCAGCAGGCAGGCGGTGCCGATGGAGATCATGCTGGCGGTGGTCTCGTGGCCGCCGTTCATCAGCAGCCGGCACAGGTTGACCAGGTCGCGGGTCTCGTACTCCTCGCCGGAGCTGCGGTACTCATCGATGGCCCGGCTGAGCAGGTCGTCGCCCGGGGTCTTCTCCTTGATGGCGATGAGGTTCTCCAGGTACCCCCCCACCTCCACCATGGCGGCCTGCCGCTGCTGCGTCGTGCTGTCGCCGGCCAGCAGCACCGCGCCGTGCTTCTGGAAGAACTCGTGGTCCTCGTAGGGGATGCCCAGCAGCAGGCAGATGACGGTCATCGGAATCGGCAGCGACAACTCGTGGTGCAGGTCGACCGGGGAGCCCTTGGCGATCATCCGGTCGATGGTCTCGTCCACGATCTTCTCGATCTGCGGGCGGAGCTTCTGGGTCTGACGGTAGGTGAAGGTGATGGCCGCCTTGCGGCGGGTACGGGTGTGCTCCGGCGGGTCGTACCCGATGAACGAGGTCTCGGTGCGGAAAACCTCGGGGATCGGGAAGTAGAACGGGAAGTTCTCCTCCCGGCGCGAGGAGCTCACCCGGGGATCGGTGAGCAGCTGCCGGATGTTGTGGTACCCGGTGATCAGCCAGGCCTCACGACCGGTGGCCAGCATGGTCTTGCCGATCGGCTGCTCCGCCACCAGCTGCGCGTACTGGTCCGGCGGCGAGAACGGGCACTTCCGGTCCCAGGGGAACGGTGAGTCGAGCCCGCTCGGTGCGGCCTCGCTGATGCTTGATGTCACGACGACTCCCTTTCTCGTCCTTCGCGGGAAGGGTGGCACCGCGATCTGGAGACGAACCGGAAGCGGACTCGAACCTCTGCTCGCACCACGGGTGCTCGACCTCCGCTCCAGAGGCCGCCCATAGCGTCGGCCGGGACCGCAACGCCGCAGCGCATCAGCGCTTCAGGAGGAACGTCGCATGAGCACCGCGATCACGCCCTTCCGCGTCGAGATCCCCCAGACGGACCTCGACGACCTGCGGCGGCGCCTGGCCACGACCCGCTGGCCCGAGGCCGAGACCGTCGGCGACTGGTCCCAGGGCGTCCCGCTGGCCTGGGCACAGGAACTGTGCGAGTACTGGGCCACCCACTACGACTGGCGGGCCGCCGAAGCCCGGCTGAACGCCGTACCGCAGTTCCGCACCGAGATCGACGGCCTCGGCATCCACTTCCTGCACGCCCGCTCACCGCACCCCAACGCGCTGCCGCTGCTGATCACCCACGGCTGGCCCGGCTCGGTGGTGGAGTTCCTGGACCTCATCGCAACACTGACCCACCCCGAGGACCCCGCGGACGCCTTCCACGTGGTCTGCCCGTCGCTGCCCGGCTACGGATTCAGCGACAAGCCGTCCGGCACCGGCTGGACGGCCGAGCGCACCGCCGCGGCCTGGACGGAGCTGATGACCAGGCTGGGCTACCACCGCTACGCCGCCCACGGCGTGGACTGGGGCTCGTTCATCACCGGCATCCTCGGCGAGACCGACACCGGCCGCCTCGCCGGCATCTACCTGGCGATGCCCTTCGCCCGCCCGCCGCAGGAACAGGTCGAGCTGTCCCAGCGAGACCTGGCGGGCCTGGCCGCCCTCAAGGAGTTCCAGCAGACCGAGGGCGGCTACTCGGTGATCCAGACCACCCGCCCGCAGACCCTGGCCTACGGCCTCACCGACTCGCCGGCCGGGCAGCTGGCCTGGATGGCGGAGAAGTACTGGTCCTGGAGCGACCACGACGGGCAGCTGGAGAAGGCATTCCCCCGCGACCGCCTGCTGGACGCCGTCTCCGTGGGCTGGTTCGCCGCCACGGCCGCCTCCTCGGGCCGGCTCTACTGGGAGAGCCAGAACAAGATGGCGCTGGGGCAGGTCGACGTCCCCACCGGGATCTCCATCTTCCCCAAGGACGGACGGATGCCCCGGCCGTGGATCGAGCGGCGCTTCACCGACCTGCGCCGCTGGACCGACCACGAACACGGCGGCCACTTCCCCGCGATGGAGCAGCCGGAACTGCTCGCCGATGAACTCCGATCGTTCTTCCGCGAGTTGCGCTGACAGAATCGAGTCGGACGAACCCAGAACCACCGAGGAGCCACATGCCGGACCAGCCCGTACTCGGCCCCCGCGCGCTGGGGCGCGCCACCCTGGCCCGCCAGCTGCTGCTCTCCCGGGCCGAGCTGGGTGCGGTACCCGCGGTCGAACTGCTGGTAGGCATGCAGGCCCAAGCACCGTACGCCCCCTACTTCGGACTCTGGACGCGGCTGCGGGACTTCCGCACCGAGCACCTGGCCGACGCGCTCAACGAGCGGCGGCTGCTGCGCATCGGACTGATGCGCAGCACCGTCCACCTCGTCACCCCGCACGACAGCCGGGCACTGCGCCCCTGGGTGCAGCCCGCCCTCGACCGGGAGCTGGACACCGCCTTCCGCCAGGCCACCGAAGGACTGGACCGGGCCACGGTGGCCGCCGCCGGCCGGGAACTCCTCGCCGCCGAGGCGCTCACCACCAAGGAACTGGGCGAGCGGCTGCACAAGCTGTGGCCAAACCGCGACCCCAGAGCCCTCACCTACGTGGTCCGCAACCTGGTGCCCCTGGTACAGGTCCCGCCACGAGCGATCTGGGGCGTCGGCGGCACCACACGCTACGCCACGGCCGACTCCTGGGCCGGCCCCGGTCCCGACCCGGACGCGCTGCCGACCCCCGAGACGCTGGTACTGCGCTATCTGGCGGCGTTCGGCCCCGCGTCCGTGCAGGACGTCCAGACCTGGGCCGGGCTGGTCCGGCTGCGCCCGCTGCTCGAGCGGCTGCGGCCCCAGCTGCGCACCTTCCGCACCGAGGGCGGCCGCGAACTCTTCGACCTGCCCGACGCCCCACGCCCGGACCCGGACACCCCCGCCCCGGTGCGCTTCCTGCCCGAGTACGACAACCTGCTGGCCTCGCACGCCGACCGCACCCGGGTGATCTCCGACGAGGACCGCCGCCTGGTGATGACCCGCAACGGGATGAGGCCCACCTTCATGGTCGACGGCGCGGTGCGCGGCGCCTGGAAACTCACCCGGCAGCGCTCCACCGCAACCCTACTGGTGGACCCCTTCCGCCCGCTGAACCGGGCCGAGCGGTCGGCGGTCTCCGCGGAGGCCGCCCGGCTCCTGGCGTTCGCCGAGCCCGACGCCGACCACGACGTCCGGCTCTCCACCTCCACCCCCACCTCCACAGGGAGTGCACCATGACGGAACTGACGCCCGTCCCCCTCGACGGCGGCCCGGTGGCGGTCCTCGGCGCCCTGGAGCTGGAGCGGACCGCCGCCGGCCTGCGCCCGCAGCGGCTCCCCGCCCGCGCCCGGGCGCAGGTGGACGACGCCCACTTCCAGATGGTGGTCGCCCAACCGGCCGGCGTACGGCTGGCGTTCCGCACCGCGGCCACCGTCCTGGAACTGGACGTGCGGGCCACCAAGACGGTCCTGCCGGGCGACGCCGCCTTCCCCGACGGGCGCTACGAGCTGCTGGTCGACGGAGCACCGGCCGGCTGGACCGTCGTCCGCGACGGGGACCGGATCCATGTCGACCCCGCCACCGGGCAGGCCCGCACCGTCCCCGGCCGGCCCGGCACCGTGCGCTTCGACGGCCTGCCGGACCGCCTCAAGGACATCGAACTATGGCTCCCCCAAGGGGAGATGACGGAGCTGCTGGCACTGCGCAGCGACGCTCCGGTTAAGCCGCCGACCCCGTCCCGGCAACCGCTCTGGCTGCACCACGGCAGCTCCATCAGCCATGGCGCCGACCAGCTCAGCCCCACCGGAATCTGGCCCAGTGTGGCCGCGGCCCGGGCAGGCGTCCGACTGGTCAACCTGGGGCTCGCCGGCCACTGCATGCTGGACCCCTTCACCGCCCGGGCCATCCGCGACACCCCCGCCGACCTGATCAGCATCAAGGTCGGCATCAACATCGTAGGGACCGACGGGATGCGGCTACGCGTCCTCACCCCCTCCGTGCACGGCTTCCTGGACACCGTCCGCGAGGGCCACCCCGACACTCCGCTGCTGGTGGTGTCGCCGATCCTGTGCCCCGAGGCCGAGGAGCGCCCCGGTCCGCTCGTGCCCTCCTGGGAATCCGGCTCCTTCGGCTTCCGCGCCCTGGGCGATCCCGCCGAAGTGCCCGCCGGCCGGCTCACCCTCCAGGTCGTCCGCACCGAACTCGCCCGCATCGTGGCCGAACGCGCGGCGCAGGACCCCCAACTGCACTACCTGGACGGGCGCACCCTCTACGGCGAGAAGGACGCCGCGGAACTGCCGCTGCCCGACGCCCTGCACCCCGACGCCGCCACCCACCGGCTCATCGGCGAACGCTTCGCCGAACTGGCGCTGCGGCCCGGCGGCCCGCTTCGAGGCTGAGGCGATCGGGCTTCGAGGGCATCCCCCTAGCGTGCTGCTGGTCCGCGCGTCCCCCGGCCGCGAACTTGCAGACACCGACGGCCCGCGACGCGGAGGAGGCACCGTGCCCGCCGAGGACCCCTCCCCCTCGCCCTTCCCCGATTCGACCCTCCAACGGCCCGACCCCCGCTCCGCCCGGCTGCGGGCGCAGCGGCCGGTCACCCGGGCCGCGGTGGCGGAGGGCGGCCCCACCCGGCCGGTGACCAGATACGAGGACATCCGGTCGATGGCCGCCGACCACCGGTTCAACCGGGCGGCGGCACACCCCCCCAGGTCGCCGCAGCTCGGCGGCCAGCCCCAGGCACCGCCCACAACAATCGTCTCGCTGAACCCGCCGGACCACACCCGGCCGCGCCGGCCGGCGCAGCAGACGTTCGACGCCGCGCGGGAGCGCTCCATCGAACCCCACACGACCGAGCCGGCCGACGGGCTGCTGGACGAGCCGGTCGCCAAGAAGGCTCCCGACGAAACCCCCGCCGACCTGCTGAACGGCTCTGCCACCCCTCTGGCGCCGACCGTGATCCGCGAACTGCCCGGCGTCCCACAGGCCGACCACGACCGCTCCCACAGCCGGGTACGGCAGCTCGCCACCGTGCGCGGCCCGGAGGAGGAGGCGACCGCCACCCGTGACCAGCTCGGCGGGTACCTCGCCGGCCTGGCGGCGGAGAAACGCCAGCACCCCACCGCCGACGACCTCTCCGCACTGATCGCCGACCACCCCGACACCCGGCGCGCACCGGGGGAGGACCCGCCGCTGCTCCCCGCGGCCGTGAAGGAACTGCTGCGAGGGGTGAACCTCTTCGCCACCAACCCCCCCCGGGCCTGCCCGCATCACCACCCAGGACGTCACCCGGGGGCGGGGTCACCATCCCCACCGGGCACGCGGTGTCCCCGGCCTTCGCCTCCGCCAACCACGACGCCAAGGCCCTCGCCGCCCCCGACCAGCTGGACCCCACCCGCGCCGACACCCCCATCCGGCCTTCGGCGCGAGCCGGCCTTCGGCGCGAGCCGGCCTGCCCGCCCTGCCCGTCGCCTGGTGAACCGCCCGAGACAACCGAGGAGTCACCCATGACCCATGAGTCCATCCCCGCCGTGAGCCGCGAGGTGCGGCTCGCCTCCTACCCGGACGACGAGGTGGGGCCGGAGCACTTCACCGTGGCCGAGGCCGAGCTGCCGGAGCCCACCGGCGGCCAGGTGGTCGTCCGCAACGAGTGGATGTCGCTGGGCGCCGTCTACCGCGACCAGATGATCCCCGGCACCGACCTGCCGATCCCGGTCTTCCAGCCGGGCGAGGCCATGTGGGGCCGCACCGTCGGCACCGTGGTCGCCTCACAAAGCCCCGACCTGGCCGTCGGTGACCTGGTGGAGCACTTCTTCGGCTGGCGGGACTACGCCGTCAACTACGCGCAGGCCTTCTTCCGCCGCGACCGCGAACTGCTGCCCTCCCCGGAGTACTTCCTCTCCCAGGGCCCCACCGCCTGGCGCGGCATGGTGGACATGGCCCAGGTCGGAGACGGGGACACCGTCTTCGTCTCCGGGGCCACCAGCGGCGTCGGCTCGCTGGCCGGCCAGATCGCCCGGCTGCGCGGCGCCAAACGGGTCATCGGCAGCACCGGCTCCAAGGAGAAGATCGACTTCCTGGTGCAGGAGCTGGGCTTCGACGCCGCCTTCGACTACCACGAGGGCCCGGTGGCCGAGCAGCTCAAGGAACTGGCCCCCGACGGCATCGACGTCTTCTTCGACAACGTCGGCGGCGAGCAGTTCGAGGGAGCCGTCAAGGCGGCCGCCCCCGGCGCCCGTTTCGCGCTCTGCGGGGCACTGTCCGGACAGCTCGGCCCGGGGGACGGCGGCCGGCCCCGGCTGGACCTGATGGCGGCCTTCCCCAAGGAACTGGTGCTCCGCCCCTTCGCCACCCTGCACACCCCCGAGCAGATCGCCGACTGGAACGAGCACTTCGGCCGCTGGCTGCGTGAGGAGCGCATCGTCTTCCCGCACACCGCCGTCGAGGGCGGAACGGCCGCCCTGCCCGCCAACTTCCTGGCCCTGCTCGACCGCCGCTTCAGCGGCACCGTCGTCGCCCGGCTGACCTGACAGAAAGGCGTGCCCCCATGTCCGACAAGACCTTCGCCGAGCAGACCGTGGTCGTCACCGGCGGCGGCACCGGCATCGGCCGGGCCACCGCCCTGGCCTTCGCCGAACTCGGCGCCTCCACCGTGATCATCACCGGCCGCCGCCCCGAGCGACTGGCCGAGGTCGCCGCCCTGCACCCCGCCGTGGTCCCGGTGACCGCGGACGTCACCCTGGCCGCCGGCGCCGACGCGGTCGCCGAGGCCGTCCAAGCTCGCGGCGGCACCCTGGACGTCCTGGTGCACAACGCCGGCGTCTTCCGCTTCAGCCCGCTGGACGCGCTGGACGCGGACGTCGTCCGCGAGGTGCTGGACATCAACCTGACCGGCCCACTGCTGCTCACCGGACGGCTGCTGCCGCTGCTGCGCTCACCCGGCGGCTCCATCGTGCTGGTCTCCAGCCGGGCGGGCCACAACCCGTCGCCCGGCGGCTCGGTGTACGCGGCCAGCAAGGCCGCGGTGCACAGCCTGACCCGGAGCTGGGCGGCGGAGCTCGCCCCCCGGGGCATCCGGGTCAACGCGATCGCCCCGGGCTTCGTCCGCACCGACGCCTATGCGGCCAACGGACTGGGCCCGGAGCAGGTCGCCGGCCTCTTCGAGCACGTGAAGAACGAGATCCCGCTCGGCCGCGTCGGGGACGTCGCCGACATCACCCCCTGGATCACCCGCCTCGCCGAGCCGGCCAGTGAGCTGGTGACCGGCCAGATCATCACCCTCGACGGCGGTATGGACCTCAGCTGACGCCGTACCGCCGAGCAGGGGGCGCTCCCGGTGATCGGGGGCGCCCCCTGCCGTCTCGAGACCTCCACCCCAGAGGATGTTGCGACAGCCCTGCGGAACCGCGGTACGGGTACACCGGAGAAGAAGGGCGCCATGACGGCCGTCCCGACCGTGGTCGTCGTCGGCGCCGGGCAGGCCGGCACCGACACCGCGGCCGCCCTGCGCACCCGTGGCTTCGACAGCCGGATCACCCTCGTCGACGACGAGCCCGACCTGCCCGATCTGCCCCACCAGCAGCCGCCGCCGTCCAAGGCCCTTCCTGGCCGGCCGTCTGGAGGCGACCGAGCTGGAACCGCGCCCCGCCTCGTGATTCGCCGACCAACAGATCGAGCCGGTGCGCGCCGACCGCGCCGTCCAGCCGGACCGCGAGGGCAGAAGCGTCGGCCTGGCATCCGGCCGCCGGCTCCCGTACGACCACGCGGTGCCGGCGACCGGTGCCCGACCCCGGACCCCGCCCGTGCCCGCGCCGACCTGATGTCCGAGCGCCTGGTCGCGGCCCACCGCGACCAGGGGGGGCAGAGTGGAGCTCCAGCGTCGAGCTGGTGGCCCTGCGCGGCGACGCGCGCGGCCAGGTGCGGGTGGCCGAGCTGGACGGCGGGCAGCGGCTGCCCGCCGACCTGGTCGCGGTCGGCGTCGCCGTGCTGCCCAACGCCGAACTGGCGGCCGCCGCGGCGCTGCGGGTCGGGGACGGCATCGTGGTCGACGAGTACCTGCGCACCAGCGACAGCGCCATCCATGCGATCGGTGACTGTGCCCGCTTCCCCAGCCCGCACACGGGGCGCCACCCGCGCCCGGAGTCCGTGCAGAACGCCGCCAACCAGGCCCGCACCGTAGCGGCGGCCATCTGCAGGCAGCCGGAACGCTATCCGGCGGTACCGTGGTACTGGACGGAGCAGTACGAGCTGAGGCTCCACATCGCCGGGAACACCACAGGGCACGACCGCACCGAGGCGGCGGGCGATGCCGCCGAGGACCGCTTCTCGGTGTTCTGCTTCCACGCCGGCCGGCTGGTCGGAGTGGAGCCGGTGAACCGGCCCGCCGACCACATGATCAGCCGCCGACTGCCGGCGGGCGACACGGACCTGACCCCCGAGGAGGCCACCACCGCCCCCGGCTTCGGCCTCAAGACCCGCACCCGCCGCCCGCAGACGGCCTGACACCCGCACGCCACCCATCCCCGCGCCCCGAGCCGCCGACCGACGGCACCCCGGCGCGCGGACGTCCGCCGATGCCCGCCTTCACCCGGGAGCCCGCGCGGGGCATCCCGCGCCACTCCGACGCCGGCATTCCCCGCCCAAAGACCACGACGGCCCAGACCTCCACAGAGGTCCGGGCCGTCCGTGTGCGCCCGCCGTATCCGGCCGCATGATCAACTGGGGTCGTCCCAGCGCACCGGCAGCGCCGCCAGGCTGTGGTTCACATCGCCCGGATGCCAGCGCAGCCCGCTCTCCGGCACCGACAGCCGCAGCGACGGGAACCGCCGGGCCAGCCCGCTGATGGCCACGGCCAGTTCCAGCCGGGCCAGCGGGGCGCCCAGGCAGCGGTGGATGCCATGGCCGAAGGCGATGTGGCCGCGACGGTCCTCACGGTCGGAGTTCTGCCGGTCGAAGTCCAGCCGCCCGGGGTCGGCGAAGACCGTACGGTCATGGTTGGCCGACGACAGGATGATGAAGACCGGGTCGCCCTTGGGGACGGTCACCCCGCCGATCGTCACGTCCTCCACGGCGAGCCGGGGAAAGCCGGAGGTGTCCGTGGCGAAGAGGTTGACGCCGCGCAGCAACTCCTCCACCGCGTCGGGGACCTCCTCCGGGTGCTCGCCCAGCCGCCGCCACTGCCCGGGGTGGTGCTCGACCAGGGCCAGCACCGAGTTGGCGAGCTGGCAGGCGGTGGTGTCGAAACCGGCGCCCAGCAAGGCGTATCCAAAGACGACCAGCTCCTGCTCGGTGAGGCGGTCGTCCTCGTCCCGGGCAGCGATCAGCGCCGACAGCAGGTCGTCGGACGGCTCCTCGCGCTTGGCGGCGATCAGCTGGGTCATGTACATCCCCAACATCGCGGCCCCCTCCCTCGCCACCTCGGGCGGACCGGAGACCGAGGCGAACTGACGGGCCCACAGATGAAACTTCTCCTGGTCACCCACGGGCACGCCGAGCAGCTCGCAGATGACCGTGAGCGGCAGCGGCGACGCGAAATCCGCCACCAGATCGGCGGATGTACCGCCGGCGGCCATCCGGTCCAGCAGCCCGTCCACCAACTCCTGGATACGCGGCCGCATCAGCTCGATCCGCCGCACGGTGAACGCCTTGGTCACCAACTTGCGCAGCCGGGTATGCTCCGGCGGGTCCATGGAAGCGATCATCTCCGGCGGCGCCTTCAGGAACCCCTCGAACTCCGGCGCGCCCGGCCCGTACATGGCCGCCCGACTGAGGCCCGGATGGGTCAGCGCCTCCCGCGCCTCCACGTAGCCGGTGACCACCCACGTATGACCGCCGCCGCGCACCGGGACCCGCGCCACCGGCTCCTCGACGCGCAGCCGGTCGTAACCCGGCGCGGGACCGCGGTAGCTGGAACCGCTGAAGGGGAACGCCTGGACCTCGGCCTCCGCCGCAGGCGCCTCGATGGGGGCCATGGTCATACCTCCGGACCGAGCAGGACGGCGGCGTAGTTCTTCCGGGCAGCCGTGTCGTACTTGAGCGCCACATGGCTGGCCGCCGAAGTGACATCGCGCCAGAACCGCTGCAGCGGCAGGCCCTCACCCAGACCCCCCGAGCCGGACGCGGCGACCACCAGGCCGACCGACTCCACCAGCAGCTCCGCGGCGAAGACCGCATTGCGCTCGTTGCGGGCCATCAGCTCCGGAGTGAGACCGCGCTCGTCGATGGTGCGCGCGTTCTGCTCGACCAGATGCCGGGCCGCATCCACCATCGCCGCCGCCCGGGTCACCTGGAGCTCCACGGACTGGGTGCGGCGCTTGCCGGTCAGCACCGCCACCGCGGCGTTCATCGCCCCGGCGGCCGCGCCGGCCACCGGGGCCACGAAGGTCAGCCCGCCGACGGCCTGGAACGGCACATTGTGGGACGCCACGTCGGAGTCCTGATTACGGCCGGTCAGCATGTCCGCACGGGCGAAGGACAAGTGCTCGGGCACCAGGACGCCGTCCGCCACCAGAGTGTGGCTGCCCGTCGCCCGCATGCCCACGCTGTCCCAGGTCTCCTGGACCCCGTAGGTACCGCTGGGAAGCGCGAAGAAGCGCAGCTCCGGCGGACCCTCGGAACCCGCCACAGCGGCACACACCAACGTCCAGTCGGCGAAGCCGATACCGCTGACATAGTGCCAGGTACCGCTGACCCGCCAGCCACCGCCCGTGCGGACGGCCTTGCCCGCCGGCATCAACGCGGTCGCCACCACCACGTCCGGCCCGGCACCCCACAGCGCGTGGTGCCCCTCGGCGGGCAGGTACGAGGCGAAACGCGCGGAGTAGGCACTCAGCGACGCGCACCAGGCGGTCGCCGGACAGCCCTCGCCCACCGCCATGACCGCGCGCGTGAGTTCGGCGAACGAACCCTCGCTGCCGCCCCAGCGGGCAGCCACGAAATGGCGGGCGAACCCGGCCTCGCGGATCGCCGCCACCACCTCGGGCGACAGGTTCCGGGTTCGGTCGGCCTCGGCCGCGTGACGGGAGGCGAGGATACGGACCTTCTCCGCGGCCTCCGCCAAACCCGGGTCCAGCTGCATGTCGGCAGGCATCCTCGCGGCCTCCTGTGGTGACGGGACTTCCGGTGTGGCCAGCGTGACGTGGAGCCCTCGAGATCCGCTGCACCACGGGTCGACCGGACGCCGCCGGCCCGGGTCCAGCCGACCGCGATCCACCGTCGAGCCCGCCTCGGAATCCTGGGCGCGCCGCGCCCGTCAGCGGCGAACGAGCGGTCAAAAGGAGTCACCGTGTCACAGACGTTGGGTACCACCCGGCCCCGGGTACCGGCCGGGCTCTATGTGGAGGTACAGGCGTTCTACGCCTACCAACTGCCGCTGCTGGAGGACCGGAAGGTGGAAGAGTTCGCCCTCACCTTCACCGAGGACGGTGTCTACGCGCACGCCAAGGACGGCTGGGAGCTGGCGGGACGCGAGCAACTGGTCACCGAGATGCGCAAGGCGCTGCCGCACTACGGCACCTCCATCTTCCGGCACTGGTTCGACAAACTGGTGATCGAGGAGCATCCGGACGGCACCGTGGCAGTCGCCTTCCGCTCCCTGGTGAGCGTGACCGACGAGCAGGGGCAGGTGACCTTCGAACCCAGCGCCACCATCCACGACGAACTGGTGCGCCGCGACGGGGAACTGCTGACCCGCCGCCGAACCGTGCGCCACGACATCCCGGACCCGGCCGGATACTGGTCGGCGAAGCTCGACTGAGACCCTGAACCGCAAAACGAGGCCCCGACCGCGCCGCAGTCGGGGCCCTCACCCCGCGGAGGTGCCGCTCAGCGGTCGACCGGGACGCCCAGCCGCGCCGCCACGCCCGGCACGGCGGCGCGGCCGGCGGCAGCTCGCCCTCCACCAGGTAGCGGTCGACCAGGCAGTCCAGCTGCTCCTTGCCGCCGAGCGCACAGACCTCGCGGTCGCCCCAGTCGGCCACCATCAGCAGCCGGTGGCCCAGCCGGCCGACCAACGCGACTCCGCCGTCATAGCGGTCCACCGGATCGCCCTCGGCCCGGACGACCAGCCCCACCGGGCAGCCGTCACCGACCGGCACCACCGGCTCCTCCGCCGCGCCGAAGGCACGGAATCCCCCTACCCAAGGCTGGGGCCGCAGTACGCCCCAGCCGTAGGAAAACCGCTCGCGCAACTCCCGCACGTCCCGGTAGTAGACCGCGACGCCGTCCGGCCAGAAGTGCTCCAGAGTAATGGCCTCCAGCACCCCATCCGCAGAACGCCCCCGTTGTCGACGGCACGCCAGGCACCCTGCTCGGCCAGCAGGGACCCGACGGCCGCCAGGCCCGCCACCGACCCCAGGACGCGGACCAGCACGGCCAGTTCGGCCCAGCAGCCGCAGTCGCCGGCCCCAGTGCCCACCGCACCCTCGAAGAGGGTCCGCAGCCGGATCCCGTCGGGCAGCACCTCCAGCCGGTCCACCGTCTCCCCCACGGCGGTGAACACCTCCGCCGGCCCAGCGCCCTGTCGGCAGAGCCCGATGACTTCTGGGGCACGCACCTCGCACTCGCCGCCCTCACCCCCGATCGACAGTGGCACCTACTGCCTGATCACTTCGCCCACCGCATGCCCAGCTCCCGCAGCGCGTCGAGCTGCTCCGCGGTCAGCTTGTCTCGCCTAGCGCGAGTGTTCGAGACCCACACGCCCAGCTTCACGACCACCGGCTCCGCCTCGCCGCCGACCGCGATCTGTTCGCTGTGACCCCTCGGCACCGGCCGGTCCGCGCCTTCCCGCTCGACCCACTGCGTGAGCGCCGCCAGGCCCCGCTGGAACGCCTGCTGCGCCCTGCCCAGTCCCTTCGTCGCAGACGCGGCCACCGGTGCGAGAGACAGGGCATCCAGCGGCGGTGTGATGCCCAGCACGGTCAGCCGCTCCCGCTGTTCGGCCGACAGTTGCGTCCAGACGCTCGGCCTACGTTGTTGTTGGAGCCACCGCCCGATGTCGTCGCCCTCCACCAGCACACCCGGTGCGATGTCGGGCAGAGCGCCGTCAGCGTCGACGAGGTCCACGAGGACGCGGTAGTGGCGTTGCCAGTCCAGCGGCCACGAACAGTTCCAGTCCGCGTCGACCGCGGCCAACTGCGCCGCACGCCGCTGCGCCCGCTCCGCGTTCTTCCCGAGTCCGCCCTCGCGGCGCAGGTTGGCCAGGTGCCGGCCGACCGGCACTGTCACCTCGCCTTCGCCCCACACCGCGTCCTGACGTGGTGCAAGGTGCCCCATGGCACGCCGGTAGGACCGCAGCGCGGCGAGCTTGTTCTCCCACGCCTCCTCGCCCGGCTCCCAGACCATCCCGGCCTCCGGCGCATCCAGCAGGCTCTTGCGCCGATCCTCCAGCTCACCTGCTCGCAAGGCCTTCCGCTGCTGGTGGACCCATCGCCCGAGCGGAAAAGCCTTCGTCGTACCCACGGAGGTCTCAACGTCGTAGGGCACGGCGCAGAGCCCGGTGATCCCGTTCTCCGCCCGCCACCGGATGAGGGCTTGGTAGCCCTCCAGCCACACCAGCGATTCGGGCCGGTAGACCCGCGTGCGCAGGAAAGCGGCGATCGTGGCGGCGTCACGCGGGCTGGAGAAGTGGAGCAGGCCAGCTTCGGCGGCGGCCTGCGTGTCGTCGTCCTCCTGGTCCTCGCCGTCGCCCTCCCCGCCGGCACCCACGATCTGCCCGTCCTCCTCGCGCCGGACGCGAACCTTGCGCCTGCCGCTCGTGAGCGCCCGGGAAGCGAGCTGCTCGACCAGCCGTTCGTCATGCGAGCGCAGGCCCTGGAGGACCGCTACAAGAGGGCGGAACGAGGCGCTGGCGACCATGTCGGCGGGATCCTCACCGGGTTCCAGGAACACCGGCACGATGATGCGGGCGACCTTGGTGGAGCCGTCCTTGTTGAGGCGGAGCGCGCGGCCGATGTTCTGGACGATCTCGACCTGGGAGCCGCGGGTGTCCGCGAAGCAGATCGAGTCGACTCCCCGCTCGCCGGTGATGTCGACGCCTTCCCCGAGCACCCGCACCGAGGCGAGGAACGCACGGTGCACGCGCCGGCCTGCCGCGTCGATACCGTTGGCGAACTGGCGCAGGACCTCGCGCCGCTCGGAGACGAGGTGGTCGCCGCACAACCACGCCGACCAGACCCGGTCCGGGGGTACGTGGCGGCCGGCCTCGAGCTCGTAGAACTTCGCGTCGATGGAGGACTTCGGCAGCTTGTCCGCGGCGGCCAGATCGTCGTCGGTGGCGTCGTTGACGTACAGCGCGGCTGCCGTCTCCGCCAGCTTCCCCGCGAACGCGGCGGCTTCCTCGACCTTCTGGTGGAACGTCATGACGGTATGGAGATTCCACGCGGCGGCGTGCTCCAGGAGCGCGGTCTGCAGCAGCGCCAGGCGCCGGCCGCGCCGCGCCTCCTCGGACTCTCCCAGGACGGGGGAGGGGTCGCGGATTTCCAGGACGTCGATCTCGAACCCGGCGAGGATCTCCCGCTCGATCGCCTCGCTCAGACCGAGCTCGGCGATCCACGCGCCGTAGGTGCCGTTGGGGTCGTCGGCCATGGTCGCGAGCTCCACCTCCTGGCCGTCCGCGCCCTTCTGTGGCCGGGGAGCGGCGAGGATGCGCGGGGTCGCGGTCAGGTACAGCCGAAAGTCCGCCGGGATCCGGGCGTTGTCGTGGATCGCCGCCCAGGGACGACCAAGATCACCAGCGGTTCCATGGGCCTCATCCACGATGGCGAGGTCGAAGCCGTCCATGCGCTGCCCGTAGAGGCGCTCCCCGCCCGCCAGGGCGGCCTCCAGCGGCCCGCGCACCTTCCGCTGGTCCTCGGGGGCGTCGATGTCCTCACGGTCGACGAGGGAGGCGTAGGTGGCGAACACGATGACGGGCCCGGTGCTGGCCCACAGGGCGAGCTGGATGGCATTGGTGGTGGTGCGCACCCCCAGTTCGTTCAGCACGGGGTCGTTGTCCAGTGAGCACACCGCAACCATCGGCGCCTGGTGGCCGACCAGGCACCATGCCTGGGCGGTCTGGACGAGGAGGTCCAGGGTCGGCACCGTCACGAGGATCCGGCCGCCGCGGAAGCACTCCAGCCCGCATGCAGCCGCTGTGATGGTCTTGCCAGAGCCGGTCGCTGACACGATCGTGGCGCGGGCACCCCGCGGGGGCACGGATGACCTTGCAGGGAATCCCGCCCAGCGGCGGAATGCCGACTTCTGGGCGGTCTGGTGTTCGCGGAGCTGAACGGCGGCCATGGTGTCCATTCTGAGATGAGCTGGCATAAGCGGGGCACGTGGTGCAGTCGGCAGACCTGACGGGTAATCTCAGATGCCCTACGCTCCGGGTGTGATCCGTCCTGTCTCAGGCCCTCCGACGTTCAGGCACCTTCTCGCCTCTCTCCTGCTCGTCTTGCTGATGTCAGCTGGCTGGTACGGCTGGCAGCCGGTGCACCCTGACTGCGTCTTCGCTTCATACGGGAATTGGGAGAGTCCCGAAGATGCTTACCAGCCGGCAATTGAAAACGGACAGTGTGAACCTGAATACCCCCGTTGGAAAAGCTGGGTCGATTAGGCTTTCTTAACCCACCACAGCGTGTCCGTCACAATCACCAATCCTACATGCTGCATCGGATGATGCACCGATCCTTCAAGCAGGGAACCACGACAGCCCTGCCAATCCCTGACTCCTCAACCCAGCCGCCCCTCCTCGCCCCGTCACACGCCAGCCCTCCTGCCCATCACTCCGTCACCCGCCTGACTCTGTCCCCCACTCCGGTCGCACCCCCGGCCCGCGGCTGGCCGCAGCAGGCGGTCGGCTCGTGCGGCAGTCCGCTGAACGAGTCAGGCAGGGGTGTGCCGGGCCGGCAAGGGAACCGTCTCTCCATGAGGGAGACTGGTATGACACAACGTTCGAACAGGACGCCGGAGTGGACTAAGCCAGGCCAACGATGGGCCCTGTGGGTGTACTGGCCGATGCTCTGCATCAGTGCGGGCCTGCTCGTGTGGAAGGTGAGCGATGGCGCCAGCACTGGACAGACCGTCACGGCAGCCCTGCATGTTCTCCTGTGGGTAGGCCTCCTGGCAGCCAACCGGCGCGCACGACGCAGGCAAACCCGGAACGTGACCCCTTCTGCCAGCTCGGCTCGCGGCAGCGGGCCGCAAGGGTCCTGAAGGCGCAGCCGGAAGGCCCCAGGCGGGGGAGCGCAGCGGACCCGCCGCCCCGGCTTGCAGCGAAGCGGAAGCCGGCAGCCCCAGGGTGAAACCCTGGGGCCGTCACCCCGCCTGCGCAGCAGGCGGGGTGCGAGGGGCGCAGCCC